>NZ_JARHXC010000229.1:0-17657 GCF_029222405.1 Microbacterium sp. Kw_RZR3
GCGTCTGGGTGCGGACCCCGAGCTTCTGAGCGATGTTCATCGCCGAACCGTCCGCCACCATCGCCCAGTTCTCGCCGAGCAGGTAGCTGGTCACCTCACCCACCTTGACCACGGTCTGCGCGTCGAACCACTTCTGCGCCTCGTCGGCCGTCGCGAACACCGCGACGGTCTGCATCTGGCCGGACGCACCCGTGCAGTCGATCGACGATGTGGCGAGCGAGAGACCCGAGTCCTTCGGGTCCGTGCAGACGCCACCGGCCGCCACGAACGCGTCGACGACGGCTCGCGCGGTATCGAAGCTCGAGGCGTTCGCGTCGTCGATGTCGGCGGCGTAGTCGTCGAGTTCGTCGTCGATGTCATCGTCGGCGTCATCCGCCTTCGCGCTCGCCGACGCGGCCGACGGCGCAGCCTGGTCTCCCGTCGACGGAGCCGGGCTCGAGCATCCCGTCAGCCCGAACGCCGCGGCGGCCACGATGATCGAGGCTCCCAGGCCCCAGGCGGTCTTCTTCTCCAGCAGCATGCGCACGTGATTCCTCTCAAGGGGTGAAACGAGCCGCGGACTCTCCCGATCCGCGGTCGTGAGCCGATGCTATCGGCGGCCCGACGCCGGTCTCGGCGATCGCCGTGTAACGATTCGACGGCGCCGTTCCTCGCACTACGCTCGAAGGGATGCCTTCCGCCACCCCCGCGCCTCTCCCCCGGACCCGCGGATGAGCGGCGTCCTCACCGGTTTCGCGGTCGTCGGTCTCGCGGTCGTCGTCGGATACGTGATCGCTCGGATCGACCTGCTCGGGGCGCACGCGCGTCCCGTCCTCAGCCGGTTGACGTTCTTCGTCCTCTCGCCCTTCCTGCTTTTCACCGTGCTGGCGACGGCCGACGTCGGCACCCTGTTCTCCGCTCTCCTCCCCGTCTCGATGATCACGGCGGCCGTGATCATCGGCATCTACGCACTCATCTCGGCCGTGATCCTCCGGCGGCGCGTCGGCGAGACGGTGATCGGTGCGCTGTCCGCCGGGCAGGTGAACAGCAACAACATCGGCATCCCGATCTCGCTCTACATGCTGGGCAACGCGGCGTACTCCGCTCCGGTGATCCTGTTCCAGTTGCTCGTGCTGATGCCCATCGCCCTGTCGATCCTCGATGCCGCGACCTCCGGCTCGCGATCGCCGTGGCGCATCCTCCGACAGACGGCGAAGAACCCGATGCTGATCGGCTCGGCTCTCGGGGTGCTGGTCGCCGTTCTCGACATTGATCTGCCGCCGATCGTCTTCGACCCGCTGCATCTGATCGCCGGCGCCTGTGTGCCGGTACTGCTGATGAGCTACGGAATGTCGCTGTACGGCCAGCGCGTGCTGACCGAGCCGGGTCGTCGCCTCGACGTCATCCTCGCCTCGGCGTTAAAACTCGTCGCGATGCCCGCTCTGGCGTGGGCGGTCGCCACGTGGTTCGCATTGCCCGCCGACCAGGTCTTCGTCGTCGTCGTGCTTGCGGCGCTGCCGACCGCACAGAACGTCTTCAACTTCGCGCAACGCTACGGCGTCGGCGAGATCCTCTCGCGGGACGTCGTCTTCATCTCGACGTTGGGCTGCCTCCCCGTCCTTTTCGCGGTGGCGCTCCTGCTCGAGCACTCCCCCGCCTGAGATCACCCGCCGATCCGCGTACCGGTCCGTGTCGCGCGGTCTGACCCTCGGGTCTAGGGTGAATATTGTTCCCAGCATTCACACAGAAAGGGGCGTCATGTCGTCCACCACCAACCCGGCCGTCGGCGCCGTGCGCACGGCGCTCGGCATCAGCGGCGCACTCTCCCTCATCATCGGTCTGCTGATCCTGCTCTGGCCGGGTCGCACCGCGGAGATCGCCGTCGGCATCATCGCGGTCTACGTGATCATCGCGGGCCTGGTGAACATCGGCATCGGCCTGTTCTGGCGCTCCGGTTGGGCCCGCATCGGCTACATCGTTCTCGGCGTGCTCTTCATCGTCGCGGGCGTCTTCTCGTTCGCGAACCTGTCCGCGACCACCGCGTGGTTCGGTGTCTTCATCGGCACCCTCGTCGGCATCCTGTGGATCGTGGAGGGCGTCGTCTCCCTCACGACCGTCGGCCACGGGTCGAAGGCGCGCGCGTGGACGATCTTCTTCGCGATCGTCAGCATCCTGGCGGGCGTCGTCCTGCTGTTCTCGCCGCTCCTGGGCGCCGTGACGCTCTTCCTGCTGATCGGCATCTCGCTGGTCGTGCTCGGCGTCTTCCAGATCGTCCGCGCGATCCAGTTCGGCAAGGCCGCGTAACCCCGACGTCTCGTCACCCCGACGAGGAAGGGGCCGGATGCCATGGCACCCGGCCCCTCTCGTGTGTCAGGCGATCGGTAGATACCTGCTCCACCAGTCGAGTACCGCGTCAAAGCGCTGGACGCGATGCTGGGGGCGACCGCCGCGCGTGAGCTCGTGATCCTCCCCGGGGAAGATGAGCATCTCGGCCTCGGTGCCCTGCCGCTTCAGCGCCGCGTAGTAGCGCGTCGCCTGCTCGAGCGGGCAGCGGAAGTCGAGCTCGGAGTGCAGCACGAGCGTGGGCGTCCGCACCTGATCGACGACGGCCATCGGACTCTGCGCCGCGATCTGCGCGGGGTCGGTGCCGACGTACTCCTGCCCGAAGAACGAGCCGATGTCGCTCGACCCGGGGAAGGCGGTCGGGTCGAGGAATCCGCGCTCCACGATCGCACCGGCGAAGCGGTGGTCGTGGGCGATCACCCAGGCCGTCATGTACCCGCCGTACGAGCCGCCCATCACACCGACACGGTCGCCGTCCAGGCGCGGATCCGCGGAGACGACGCCGTCGAAGAAGTCCATGACGTCGAAGTAGTCGAGCGTGCCCATCCGCTGCCGGATCGATCGCCCGTGCTCCCGGCCGTAGCCGGCGCTCCCGCGCGGGTTGCTGTAGACCACGGCGTACCCGGCGTCGACGAGCACCTGCGTCTCGTCGAAGAGGTGCACACCGTACGACGCATAGGGCCCGCCGTGGATCTGGAGGATGACCGGGAACGGCCCCTCCCCGTCGGGAACGGCGACCCACCCGTGCACGGGGTAGCCGTCGCGGCCGGCGATCTCGTGCTCGACCGGGATGACGACTCCGCGCTCACGCGCCGCCGCACCGAAATCGGTCACGGCACGCATTCCCGCGACGGCATCCACGACGACGAGCTCGCCGAACGACTCGGGAGAGGCGACGGATGCCACGACCCGGCCGTTCGCCGCGGCGTGGCCGGTGGCCTCGAGGTCGCCCCCGAGCAGTTCGACGACGTCGCCTCGGCGCGTGACGCGCAGAAGGCGGAGGCGACCGCGGGTGCGGTCCTGCACGATCGCGTCGTCGCCGTCGAAGGAGATGTGGCTGCCGCCCTCGCCGAGGTCGATCGTCTCGGGGTCGGTGAGCCGACGCGGGCCCGCAGCCTCGAGCGCGAAGAGCGCGATCCCGGGGGCGACGAAGTCGACGCCCTCGGGACCGACGTCGTTCGCGAGCACGAAGACGGTGCCGTCGGGAGCCGTGGCGACCTCGGCGATCGAGAGATCGGCCTCGCGCCCCAGCACCTCGCGCTCGGCGCCGTCCTCGACCGAGACGGCGATGAGCCGGTCGCGCAGGTCGCGCCGATCGGTCTCGATGACCTCCGGCACGCTGAGGAGCTCGGCCCCGTCGCGCGTCCACACGACGCCGTTCCAGCTCGTCTCGCCGTGGGTGAGGCGGAGCGGCTCCGCGGCGACGACGCGCTTCTCGGCCGCATCGAGCGCCGGCGCCGGCGCGTAGAACGGCTCCGCGTCGGGCGAGGGCGCCTCCACGACGAAGAGGTGGGTCGGACGGTCGAGATACCCCAGCCCGTTCGCGTGCCAGCGGATGCCGGTGATCCGGCGCGGCGGCTCGGCCGCGGCATCCCGTCCCTCGACGGTGCCGTACCGGCCGGGCTCGGGGACGCGCGCGGCGAAGGCGAGGCGACCGCCGTCGGGCGACCACGCGAGGTCGGTGACTCCCCCGGCCTGGTCGGTGACCTGGACGGGCTCGCCCCCGGTCGCGGCGACGACTAAGACCTGGGCGCGACCGCGATCGTCCGCGCGGAGGAAGGCGATCGTGCTGTCGTCGGGCGAGAGCCGCGGCGAGCGGTCGGCGACCCCGCGCGTCAGACGTCGCGGACGCCCGTCGGGCAACTCGACGCGCCAGAGCTGGCCCACGCCGCGATCGGCGGCGAGATCGGGCCGCGAGGTGGCGAAGACGACGAAGCCGCCGTCGGACGAGAGGGTGGGACGTCCGACCGAGATCAGCGTCTCGATGTCGACGGGACGCATGGTCACTCGCCTCCGAACGAGCCCGTGTCTCCGACGAGGCGGGTGTTGTCGGCCGGCACCGGATCGACCGCCGCGCGGGCGACCTCGGCGGCGAACTCCGACACGTTGTAGAGCTTGCCGGCGTCCTCGCGGCGTGCCGAGATGGCACCGGGATTCGCCCGCTCGAGGAGGGTCGCCGTGATCGTGCCCTCGATCATGTCGCCCGAGACGACCGTGAAACCGATGCCGCGCTCCTCGAGAGCGGGGATCTTCTCGCGCAGGGCGTCCTCGCCGGCACGCTTCGACAGGGCGACGGGCTCGTACTCGGGCATCGTCGGGGTGGTGCGGATGAAGTGCGCCTGGTGGCTGGTGACGAAGACCACGCGCGCGTCGTCCTTCAGAAGCGGCAGAGCCGTCTCGAGCACGTTGACCTGGGCGTCGCGGTTGAGCTGCAGCGCGTAGTCCGCGGCCATGCCCGACTCCATCCCGCCGGAGGCATTCAGCACCAGAATGTCGAGACCGCCGAAGGTGCGCTCGACCTCGTCGAACATGGCCTTCACCGACTCGGGGTCGGTCAGATCGGCGCCGACGACGAGGGCCTCGACGCCCAGCTCGCGCAGCTGCGTCGCCAGCTTCTCGGCGCGCGGGGCCTTGTTCCGGAAGTTGATGACGACGTTCGCGCCGGCCTCGGCGAAGTAGCGGACGGTGTCGGCACCGATGCCGCGCGACGAGCCGGTGACGAGGGCGGTCTTGCCGCTCAGGGAGCCGGAGGGAAGGGTCTGGGACACGGATTCTCCTGACGATTCGTGATCGAGCCGCGCGCCGACGAGGGCACAGGCGACCTTCCCACCCTACCGAGCCGGGCCGCCTCTGCTCCGGGGTGCCGCCGCGTCACGAGCGTGTCGGATCACCGTGCTACGTTCGGCCGCGGAGGCCCCGTCATGATCCGCTCTCTCGCGCCGCGTCATCCGTACTTCGCCGCAGGCGATCCCCCGAGGGTCCTCGCCCATCGTGGCCTGGTCACCTCCGACGCCGCGGCGCTGGGAATCGTCGACAACTCCTTCGCGGCGGTCGCCGAGGCCCACGCCGCCGGCCTCGTCTACGTCGAGTCCGACTGCCATCTGACCGCCGACGGCACCGTCGTCCTGTTCCACGACGACGATCTGGAGCGGGTGACCGGCGACCCGCGCCGGATCGCCGACGTCCGGCTGCACGAGCTCGAAGAGGTGATGTCCGACCGGGGCGGGCTGATCACGCTCGAGCAGGCGCTGGAAGCCTTCCCCGAGACCCGCTTCAATCTCGACGTCAAGGCCGAGGCGGCAGCTGACCCCGTCGGTCGTCTCGTGGCCCCCCAGGCGCATCGGGTGCTTCTGACGAGCTTCTCCGACGAGCGGCGGCGCCGAGCTCTCGCCGCCGCCGCGAGAGCCGGTGCCGCCCTGGCTCCCGCGACCTCGCCCGGTTCGGCGACGGTCGCCCGGATCGTCGCCGCCGTGACGACGGGCATCGCTCCCCTCGCGCGTCGGGCCCTCCGCGGGATCGACGCCCTTCAGATTCCGGAGCGACAGGGCCGTGTGCGGGTATTGTCCCCTCGGCTGGTCGAGGCCGCGCACGCGGCGGGTGTCGAGGTGCACGTCTGGACCGTCAACGACGTCGACGACATGACGCGTCTCCTGGATGCCGGCGTGGACGGGCTCGTGACCGACCGCGGCGACGTCGCGCTCGAACTGGTGAACGGCCGCTGAACACCCGGGGTCCTGAGCATCGCCTGTGAGTTCTGCGAGCACGCGCTCATTTCGAATAAAGCGCACAGGTGCGGTCGTTATACATGGGGACCGACGAGAGGACCACACAATGGCAGATCGCAGTCTTCGAGGCATCCGACTCGGCGCACAGAGCCTTCAGAGCGAAGACGGGGTCGTTTTCCACGACCGCGCGCAGCACACCTACTCCTGCAGCACCTGCGGGCGTGACACCGTCCTGACCTTCGCGGCCGACGCCGAGGTTCCCCAGTCCTGGGAGTGCCGCACCTGTGGTGCAGAGGCACTCCTGCGGATCGGTGAGGGCACCGCGACCGTCGACCACAGCGACGACAAGGCTCCGCGCACCCACTGGGACATGCTTCTGGAGCGCCGCACGATTCCCGAGCTCGAGGAACTGCTCGAAGAGCGCCTCGCGTTCGTCCGCGCACGCCGCGGAGCCGGGGATCAGAAGATCAGCGCCTGACGCTGACCGAAGAGTTCAGACGCCGGCCCCCTCGGGGGTCGGCGTCTTCCTCTGTTTCCGCGACCGCAGCGCCACCGACAGCCCGGCGACGAGCACCGCGACGAGCGACCCGGCGCCCAGCACGATCTTGACCGCGGGGCCGATGACGACGGCCGGCGTCAGACCCGTGCGCAGGGGAACGTCCGTGAGCATGTGCCCGGCGACGTCGACCGGGAGCTCGGCGAGCGTCGCCCCGTCGGGGGCGATCACCTGACTCGTACCGACGGTCGAGATGTTCACCACCGAGCGACCCGTCTCGATCGCGCGCATCCGGGCGAAGGCGAGCTGCTGCAGGTTCTCGTCCGTGCCGCGGAAATCGGCATTGTTCGTCTGGAACATGTAGACCTCGGCGCCGTCGTCGGCACCGTCCCACACGACGTCGTCGTAGATCACGTCGAAGCAGATCGCGAGTCCCACGCCCACGCCGTTCAGATCGATCAGCGGCCGTGCGGTGCCCGGGGTGTACTCGCGGCCGATCAGACCGATGAGGTCGGGGGCGAACGGCTCCCAGAACGCCCGGTCCGGCACGTACTCGCCGAACGGAACCGGATGCCTCTTGTCGTACGTCTGCTCCGGCCCGCCATCGGCCGTCCAGAGCAACGACGAGTTGAAGAGCTCGGTCCCCCGCTCGGTGACCGCCGACACGATCAGAGGCGCGTCGACGCGTCGGGACAGCTCGTCCAGCACGGCGGCGGTCTGCGACGAGGTCGTGGGGTCGGAATCGACGCCACCCTCGGGCCACAGGAGCACGTCCATGTCCTGGCCGAAGAGCGGGGCGGATGCCGCGAGCTGGGCGTTCAAGACGGCGCCCCGCGCGCGCTGGTCGAAGTAACCCGCGGGCCCGTTGCCCTGCACGGCGCCCACGCGCATCGAACCGGCATCCGTCGTGGGGAACTGCGGAAGCGCGACGAGGACGACGAGCAGCACGGCCGCCGGCACGGCGCGCCGCAGATCACGGACGCGCCCGGCCCGGACGAGCTCGATCACCGTCGCGCACAGCATCACGACGAGGAAGGTCAGTCCCGACATCCCGACCCACGACGCGACCTCCGCGAACGGGCCGTTCACCTGGGAAACGCCGATGCGCCCCCACGGGAAGCCGCCGTACGGCCACGATCCGACGATCTGTTCGCGGAGGGTCCACAGGCCCGCGACGAGAGCGGGAAGCAGGACGAGTCGGCCGACGAGGCCCGGCACCACCCGCGGAAGCCAGCGGTACGCGAGAGCGATGGGTATCGCGAACACCGCGGTCAGCAAAGCCTCGAGCGTCGAGAGCGCGATCCAGGGAATGGGACCGAGGTAGCGCGCCGTGAAGAGGAGGTTGACCGAGAAGAACGTCGCTCCGAAGAGGAGACCCACCAGCACCGCCGCCCAGAAGCGTCGCCCGGCGAGAGCCACGAGGGCCATCGCCACGGCGGGGAAGGCCATCGGCCACCACGCGAGCGCGGGGTACGCCGTGACGAGCAGGAGGCCCGCGGCCGCGGACAACGGCGCGGCGATCGCCAGTGGGACGATCGGTCGCGGCGACACGGCGAGGGGCACCCTCCCAGCCTAAATCGCCGGAATCGTCCCCGCGCTCAGGTGACGTGTGCGCCCGAGGCTCACGCGGAGGTGTAAGCGACGATCCCGCGGCGCACCGCGTCGAGCGCCGTTCGCGCGGTCTTGGCGAGCTTCGGTTCCGCGACGAGCGAGATCTGGTCGAGCAGATCGATGGTCTGCTTGGCCCAGCGCACGAAGTCCCCCGCGGCCATGTCGGCGAGCGTCAGCACGCTGTCGAGCGGCAGCCCCTTCGCCCACGCGTGCATCGCGGGCGCCAGGCCCGAGGCGGGCGACTCCGACCCCGGGAGGCGGTGGTCGCGTTCGAGGTCGTCGAGCTCTTGCCAGAGCGTCTGCGTGGCATCCAGTGCCCCGCGGAAGGCGCCTCGGGGCAGCCCCCGCTCGCCCGGTCCGGCTTCGTCGCGTCGCGGCTCGTAGACGAGGCAGCAGGCGAGCGCCGCGAGCGAGGGAACGTCGAGGTCGTCCCACAGGCGCTGGCGAAGGGATTCGGCGACGAGGAGATCGCGCTCGCCGTAGATGCGCCGCATCGTGCGTCCCGCCGGAGTGAGGACGGTCGATCCGTCGTCGTCGGTGGACACGTACTCGAGCGTCGCGAGGACCTCGACGACCCGGTCGAACACCCGCGCGACCGTTCCCGTGCGTTGATCGATCTGCTGACGGGTCTTGTCGGTCGTTCGCTTGAGCTTCCAGTAGCGCTCGGCCCACCGCGCGTGCGACTCGCGGTCAGGACACGAATGGCACGGATGCCGCTGCATCCGGCGGCGGAGGGACTGGATCTGCTGCTGGCGCTCGTCGCGCAGGCGACGGGGGGCCGTGGCATCCCGTCGATTGATCTTCTCGAGATCGCTCAGTTCGCGGCGGATCGTGGAGTACTCGCGGAAGTCGCCGCGGTCGCACGTCATCGCGCTCTCGTAGCCGGCGAGCGACTCCTCCGCCTCTTTCACCTGTCGAGCGAGGCCGACGACGGATCGGTCGGCCTGGAACTGGGCGAACGACGACTCGAGGATCTCGCGCGCGCGGGACCGCCCGAACTGGTCGATGAGGTTGACCGCCATGTTGTACGTCGGCCGGAAGCTCGAGTTGAGCGGGTACGTGCGCCGCGAGGCGAGGGATGCCACGGACTGCGGGTCCAGGCCCTCGGTCCACTGCACGACGGCGTGCCCCTCGACGTCGATCCCGCGCCGGCCCGCCCGCCCGGTGAGCTGGGTGTACTCCCCCGACGTGATCGCGACCCGGGCCTCGCCGTTGAACTTCTCGAGCTTCTCGAGCACCACGGTGCGCGCGGGCATGTTGATGCCGAGAGCGAGGGTCTCCGTGGCGAAGACGACCTTGACGAGTTTGCGCCGGAAGAGCTCTTCGACGACCTCCTTGAACGCCGGCAGGAGCCCCGCGTGATGCGAGGCGATGCCACGCTCGAGGTTCTCCCGCCACTCCCAGAAGCGCAGGACCGCAAGGTCTTCGTCCTTCAGGGTGAACGTGAGCTCGTCGACGATCTGCCGGATCTCGACACGCTCCTCGGCCGAGGTGAGCCGGACGTTCGCGCGGCGCAGCTGCTGCACGGCGGCGTCGCAGCCCGCGCGACTGAAGATGAAGAAGATCGCCGGGAGCAGATGGTTTCGCTGGAGGAGCTCGACGACCTCCGGACGGTCGATGCGCTCGATGCGCGGCCCCTGCGACGCACGAACGGGTTTGTGCCCACCGCGACGCTGGTGCGCGTGGCGCGGACCACCCGCGTGACGCTGCGAGCGGTACTCCTGGGCGCGGCGGTTGTTCTCGTACCCTCCGGCGTTGCCGCCGCGGATGCGGAGGAGCTCTTGATTGACCTGAGCCGTGGCGACGCCCGCGCGATCGTCGAAGAGAGGCAGCAGATCGCCGCGCACGAGGACGTGCTGTTCGAGCGGCACGGGCCGCGTCTCGGAGACGATGACCTCCGTGTCTCCGCGGACGGTGTCGAGCCAGTCGCCGAACTCCTCGGCGTTGGAGACCGTCGCCGACAGCGAGACGAGCTTCACCGACCGCGGGAGGTGGATGATCACCTCTTCCCAGACCGCGCCGCGGAAGCGATCGGCGAGGTAGTGCACCTCGTCCATGACGACGAAGCGGAGGCCGCGCAGCGCCGGGGAGTCGGCGTAGAGCATGTTGCGGAGGACCTCGGTCGTCATCACGACGATGCGCGCCGAGGCGTTGATGTTCGTGTCGCCGGTGAGTAGTCCGACCTCGTCGTCGCCGTAGACCTCTTGGAGCTCGTGGAACTTCTGGTTCGACAGGGCCTTGATCGGGGTCGTGTAGAAGGCCTTGTCACCGGGTTCGAGCATCGCGAGGTGGATCGCGAACTCCCCCACGATCGTCTTGCCTGCACCGGTGGGCGCCGCGACGAGAACGCTGCGCCCGTCCTCGAGGGCGTGGCATCCGGCGATCTGGAAATCGTCGAGTTCGAAGCTCTGCGCCTCGGCGAAGTCGGCGGTGTGAGGGTGCGCGGAGCGGGCCGAGGCCCGCGCGAAGCGATCAGCCGGGCTGAGTCCGCTCACGCGGTCGGTCCCAGCAGGCCCTCAGCGGCCATTCGGCGCGCCCTGCGGCGGTCGAAGAGCATCGACACACCGGCCGCCGCGAAGAACAGGACGACCAGGATGCCGGCCAGCATGAGCATGCTGACGATATCGGCAGCCGGGGTGGCCAGAGCGGCGAACAGCGTCGCGATGAGGACCGCGACACGCCATCCCTTGAGGATCGCCTTGCCGCTCATGACGCCGGCGACGTTCAGGGCGACGAGGAAGACGGGGAGCACGAACGCGACACCGATGACCAGCATCAGCTTGAAGACGAAGTCGTAGTACTCGTTCGCGTTATAGAGGTTGGCCGCTCCCGTCGGCGTGAAACCCCACATCAGCTGGATCACATGCGGGACGATCAACACACCGACGTAGCACCCGCCGAAGAACAGGGGCACGGCGGATGCGATGAAGCCGATCGTGTACCGGATCTCTTTGCGCGTGAGGCCGGGCATGATGAAGGCCCAGATCTGCCACAGCCAGATCGGCGCCGACAGGAAGATGCCGATCGTGAAGGCGATGCGCATGCGCAGGTCGAACGCCGACGTGACCGCCGTGAAGTTGATGGCCGAGAGGTTGTCGCCGCGCTGAGCGGCGATCTCGCGGACGGGGACGGTGATCCACTCGATCACCGGCGAGGTGATCGCGAAAGCGACGATCATGCCGACGATGAGCGCCGCAGCGGCGATCATCAGGCGCTTACGTAGCTCGATGAGATGGGCGCCGATCGACATGCGCTTGTCGCGCCGCGGTCCTTCCGGAACGTCGATCCGCGGGGGTCCTGCCGTGGTCACGCCTTAAACAGAGGTGTCGTTCGGCTTGCGCTGCTCGGGGGCCGCGGCCGTGGCCGTGCCGACCTCGGTGGCGCGCGTGGCATCGGTGTTGCCGGCATCGACCTCGTCGTCGCGCTTCATCTCTTTCATCTCGTTCTTGAAGACACGAGCGGACTGCCCCACGCTCTTCGCCAGCGCCGGGAGCTTGGTCGCGCCGAACAGAAGGAGAATGACCGCGAGAACGATCAACAGGTGTACTCCGGTGATTCCCTGGAACATGATGACTCCTCGTCAGTCTCGGGGGTGGTCGTCAGTCTAACCCGCACAGGTGCACGAAAGCCCGGATCACGGGCAAGGTTCACCCCTTCGATCAACTGGCGTACTGGGCGAGACCGGCTGCAGCCCAGGCGGCGGCAGCCCGTCGAGCCCCTTCCGGCTCGAGCAGCTCGACGTCACCGCCCCGTCGCGCGGCCAGTCTCTTCAGGCTCTGCTCGTCGGCCAGGCGCAGCGACGCGATCGATGCGTCGCCGTCGTCGGCGATGTCGGCGCGTTCGAGGTAGTCCGCGAGCAGCGGAGCGACCTCGCGCGGGAAGCGGAATCGGGCGACGACGTCGTCGTCCGCGGGGGCGAACAGATCGGGGACGGGGTCAGCACCGTGCTCCGCGGGGATGTCGGTCAGCACGGGTTCGCTCACCCGGTCGAGGTGGAACGTGCGTACGGCCTGCCGCGTGTGGCACCAGCCCTGGAGGTACCACTGATCGTTCGCGATGTGGACCTTGATCGGGTCGACCGTGCGCAGAGTCGGTCCCGCACCCGGAGCTCGATACGTGAAGCTCACCGCGACCCGGGCGCGCAAGGCGCGGTCGACGACGTCCCGCACCCCGTCGACGGGTCCGGGGGCCACGATCACCGGCGGCGGGGTCGACGACGCGCCGCGCGAGAGCTTCGCCAGCAGACCGGTGACGAGTTCGTTGTCGGCGACGCCGGGAAGAGTGCGCGCGAGCTGGAGGCCGGCCAACAGCGCGGCGGCCTCACGGGCGGTCAGCCGCGGAGATCGCTCCAGCCCGACCGTGTTCGTCATGGCGATGATGTCCTCGCGTTCGAGGAGATCCCAATCGATGTCGAACAGCTCGTTCGGTAGCTGCCAGTAACCGCGCTCGCCCGGCAGCCCGATCACCGTCAGCCGTTCGACCATGGCGCGCATCTGCGCGGGGGTCACATCGAACTCCTCCGCCGCCTCGGCGACCGAGACCTCGCCCTTGCCGATCAAATACGGCACGAGCTGCAGGAGCAGCGCGGCACGGTCCAGCGCCTGCAGGGGCCTCTCGGCGGTCATGCCGCACCCCCGTGCAGCGCGAGGGTGGCTTCGAGCCGACGAACGACCTCGTCTCGCAGGCTCGCCGGCTCGACGACGCGGACCTCCGGTCCGTACGACGCGAGCTCGTCGGCGAACACGTGCAGGTCGACGAACGGGACGATGACGCCCTGCGGAGCCGGCAACGCCCGACGCGCGAGCCGCAACGACGCCTCGGTGCCGGGGTGCACTTCGAGGAGGGCACGCTGACGGCTCGCGACGTCGCGGAGTCCGGCCAGAGCGCGTTCCCCCGCGCCCTGGCGCAGAGTCGGCGAGAACTTCTCGCGGGTCACGACCACCTCGCCCACGACCCGGGAGAGCAGGAAGGTGCGATCGGCATCCATCGTCAGGTCGAAGCCGAACACGTGCCAGCGAGCCTCGTATTCGACCAGCGCGAGGGGGCGGATCCGCCGCTCGCGCGGACGGGGCTCACCCGGGCGGAGGTACGAGAACGTGACCACGCGGCACTCCTCGATCGCCCTCTGGAACGTCGGGAACGACGCATCGCGGACTCTGATACGCGGCGCGTAGCCGATGATCGGCTCGTCGACGGCGATGCCGAGCGCGCGGATCTTGCGCAGACCGCTTCGCGCGTCGGCCGAGAGCGACTCGCTGCCCCAGACGTCGCCGGCGATGTTGAGCAGTGCGATCTCGGCCGGGCTGAACGAGATGTCGTCGGGGAGCGCGTACTCCGCCGTCGGCACGCGGTACCGCGCTTCACGCAGGTCGTCGGGATCGGCTCGCTCGCCGATCGTCTCGATCGGGATACCGAGACCGCGCAGGTTCTCTTTGTCGCGCTCGAACATCTTCTCGAGCGCGTCCTTCGACGCTCCGGCTTCGAGCTGCTCACGGTACCCGGCCACGGAGGAGAGGATCGTCTCTTTCGTCAGCCCCTGCTCGGTCGCCATGAGGGCGACGACGAGGTTGACCAGTCGCTCCTCGGGAGCGCTTCTGGAGCTGGTGGCGGGCACTCGCCCATCCTAGGCGGGGAGGGGACGACGGTCCCTCCCCGCAGCGCGATCGAGCGCCGCGATCGAGCGCCGCGATCGCGCGCCGCGATGGCGCGACGGCGAACGGGGCCGCGCGGACGAATCGCCTCGGGCCGGGTCAGCCGACCGTGCCGAGGATGTCGACGACGTAGACGAGGGCCTTGTCGGCGGGCGCGCGCAGCGCCTGCTGGTCGGCCGAGGTCTGGTCCGAGGGAACGACGACGAGGACCTGCGATCCCACCGTCTGCCCCTCGAGCGCCGAGGCCAGGGAGGGCGGCAGCTGGGATGCGGTCGCCTGGCCGGGAGCACCGTTCTCCCAGGTCGAGAAGAAGGTGGTCTTGGCACCCCAGGCGACACCGAGGAGGTGGATCATGACGTTCGAGTCCGCCGTCAGCTCCTCGCCGTCGCCCTTCTTGAGCGTCTCGGTGCGCACGTCGGTCGGCGCATCGTTCTGCGGGAACGAGACGCCCGGCTGGCCGCTGGGGGCGCGCACGACGGAGGGCATGCCGGTTCCGGCGTTGAACTGCTCGACGCCGTCGGCGGCGGGCAGGAAGACCTTGCGCACATCGAAGACGAACACCGCCGGAGCGCCCGCCGTCAGGCCGAGACCCTGGGCCTGCTCGGCGGGGATCGTGTCACTCGGAAGCGCGACGGCCACCCGCGAGCCCTCGGCCGCACAGTGCAGGAGTTCACCCACGCCCGGAACGTTCTTCTCGAGCTCGAGCAGGGTGAGCGGCCGGGAGAAGTCAGCGGCGTAGGGGGTCGCGATCGCCGTCTCGCCCGTCGCGGCGTTGACCACGGTCACATCGAGGAAGGCCTGCTGGCCCGCCTCGGTCAGCTTCTCTCCATCGCCCTGAACGAGCGTGTCGACCGCCGTCTGCGTGGGGAGGTAGGGGCTGCGCAGGTTCACCGTCGGCGCGGTGCCCACGTCGCCCGGCGCCGAGATCGCCGCGGACAACGCGGGGTCGGCGGTCGGGGTCGGGCACGAGGCGCCGGCGGAGGCGGAGCATCCGACGAGACCGAATCCGGCGAGGGCGGTCACGGCGACGAAGGCGGGGAGTCTGCGCACCGGAACAGTTTAGGGCGTCGCGTCCGATGAATCCGCCGAGGGCGCTGGGAGGTCCTGGCGCCGACGCACCCCGTCGGCCGCCTTCTGCGCCTCGCGCACGCGCTTGCGGAGGTTCTTGTCGGTGATCTCGCGATCACCGACAGCCCCCGGCGTCCACAGCTCCACGTCCTCGTCGCCGTAGCTCGACTTCGACGCGCGCCGCTTGACCTCGGGCGGCACGGCGCCCGGCGCGAGCCGACGCGCGGTGAGGAGGAAGCCCGTGTGCGCGATCATCCGGTGATCGGGGCGGACGGCGAGACCCTCGACGTGCCACCCGCGGACCATGGTCTCGGACGCATCCGGATCGGTGAACAGACCCGTCGCGCGGATGTACTCGGCGACGCGGCTGAGCTGCGTGGCGGTCGCGACGTAGCAGAGCACCACTCCGCCGGGTGTGAGGGCGTCGGCGGCGACGTCGATGCACTCCCACGGCGCGAGCATGTCGAGCACGACCCGATCGACGGACCCCGGCTCGACGGCGGTGGGAAGGCTCTCGACGAGATCGCCCACGACGACGTCCCACGTCGAGGGAGGGGCACCGAGGAAGGTCTCGACGTTCGCGCGAGCGACGTCGGCGAACTCCTCCCGACGTTCGAACGACACGAGGCGCCCCGCGGGACCGATCGCCCGGAGCAGCCAGAGCGACAGCGCACCGGAGCCGACCCCGGCCTCGACGACGGTCGCCCCGGGGAAGATGTCGGCCGCCGAGAGGATCTGCGCCGCGTCCTTCGGGTACACGATCGCCGCCCCGCGGGGCATCGACATGACGAAGTCGCGCAGGAGCGGACGCAGCGCGAGGTAGTCGTGCCCCGCGCTGTTCGTGACGACGCTTCCGTCCGGCTCGCCCACGAGCAGCGAGTGCTTCAGCACGCCGTTGTGCGTGTGCAGCTCACCGTCCTCGCGCAGGGTGATCGTGTGCAGGCGCCCCTTGGGGCCGGTCAGCTGCACGCGATCGCCGACCCGGAACGGGCCGCTCAGGTGCGGGGTCTCACTCATCGGGTCTCCTGCGGGGTGATGGTCGAAGCGGTGGGGAAGGCGGGCGTCTCGCGCCGCGAGGAGTGGAGCGCACGGAGGTCGGCGGTGGTACGACCCTCGAGGGTCGGCCAGAGCGCGTCGGCGCCGAGACCGTCGAGCGGAACCATGAGGGGCACGCCGAGGGATACGGCGCCGCTGGCGAGGGCCGAGCGCAGCCCGTTGGGCGAGTCCTCGATTGCCACGGCGTCGGCGACGTCGACGCCGAGCGCGGCGCACGCCTGGAGGTAGGGGTCGGGATAGGGCTTCGGGCGCTCGACGTCGTCACCGGCGACGACGACGTCGAAGGCCGGGAAGTCGATCAGTTCGGTCACCGACAGGGCCATCCGCCGCATCGACATGGTCACGAGGGCTGTCTTCACCCCGTTCGCGCGGAGGTCGGCGAGGAGTTCCCGCGCCCCCGGACGGAACGGGACGCCGACCACGGAGAGCTGACGCAGCACCTCGTCCGTGAGGTACGCGATGATCTCGTCGACGCCCCAGGGCACGCCCGCGTTCTGCAGCAGGCGGGCCGAATCCTCGAGGGCGAGGCCGACCATGCCGAGCGCCTGCTCGTGCGACCACGTTCCCCCGAAGCGCTCGACCAGGGGCGTCTCGGCGGCCATCCAGAACGGTTCCGTGTCGACGAGAGTGCCGTCCATGTCCCAGAGGACGGCGGCGGGCGCGGAAGAAGTCATCGTTCCATCGTATCGAGCGCGCCCCGCCGCACCGCTCCCCCGCGAGCGCATGCGCCTATCCTGGAACCCAGCCCTTCCCGGGGCAGAGGAGGTCGCGTGGACGCACTGGGTCGCCGGATCATCGTCGCCGCTTTCGACGGATGGAACGACGCGGGAGAGGCGGCGTCCGCCGCCGCGAGTCTTCTGCGCGCCGACACCGAGTACGAAGTGGTGCACACGGTCGACCCCGAGCTCTACTTCGACTATCAGTACACACGTCCGCAGATCGGACTGGATGCCGAGGGCCACCGCACCCTCACCTGGCCCGAGGCGCGGCTGCTCCGCCCGGCTCATCGGTCCGACGACGCGGAGATCTGGCTGCTCGTCGGGGTCGAACCCGCGCGCGCGTGGCAGGCCTTCGCCGCCGAGTTCATCGACGTCGCCCTCCGCGAAGACGTGACGGGGTTCGTGGCGCTCGGCTCGATGATGTCCGATGTGCCGCACACGCGCCCGATCTCGGTCTTCGCCGGCAGTGACAACGAGGGCGTCCGTCAGGCACTCGACCTCGAACGGAGCCTGTACGAGGGTCCGGTGGGCATCCTCAGCGCGATCGGACACGCGGCCGAGGGGGTCGGCATCCCGACCGCCAGCCTCTGGGCGAGCGTGCCGCACTACGTCGCCGGTCACACCCCGTCACCGAAGGCGACCCTGGCGCTTCTCGACCGCCTGCAGTCGATCACCGGCATTGAGGTTCCGCGCGGCGACCTCGCCGCCGAGGCCGTCGCGTGGGAAGCGTCGATCGACGCGGCAGCGGCCGACGACGAAGAGATGAGCGAGTACATCCGCCAGCTCGAGCAGACCCGCGACACGTGGGACTCCCCCGAGGCTTCCGGCGACGCGATCGCCCAGGAGTTCGAGCGCTATCTGCGCCGCGGAGGCGACGGGCCGAGCAAGCCCGGTCGCGACGATCCGCCGCGCCGCTGAGCTCAGCCGCACGGGCGCCCGGTCCCTTCGACGGGCTCAGGGACCTCGCACCGACGACACACGGACCGAACCGAGGTGGCTGAGCTCGTCG
>NZ_JARHXC010000022.1:0-8271 GCF_029222405.1 Microbacterium sp. Kw_RZR3
ACGCTGGATCGCGCGGAACGTCTCGTTCCCCAACTCGATGGTCGACCGCATCACCCCGGTCACCACGGACGAGACGCGGGCCGCGATCGCCGAGGAGTTCGGCATCCGGGACCGCTGGCCCGTCCGCGCGGAGTCGTTCGAGCAGTGGGTGCTTGAAGACGCGTTCCCGGCCGGCCGGCCTCCGTTCGACGAGGTCGGCGTGCAACTCGTCGACGACGTGGAGCCCTACGAGCTCATGAAGCTGCGGCTGCTCAACGCGTCGCACCAGGCGATGAGCTACCTCGGCATCCTGTCGGGGGCGCACTACGTGCACGAGGTGTGCACCGACGACCTGTTCGTGTCGTTCCTGCAGGGCTACATGCACGAAGAGGCCATCCCGACCCTGCGCCCCGTGCCCGGCATCGATCTCGACGCCTACTGCGATCAGCTCATCGCGCGTTTCAGCAGCGAGGCGATCCTCGACACGCTCGCGCGTCAGGTCGTCGACGGCTCCGACCGTCTGCCGAAGTTCCTGCTTCCGGTCGTCCGTGCGCAGCTCGAGAGCGGCGGACGCATCGATCACGCCGCCCTCGTGCTGGCCGCGTGGAGCGTGTTCCTCGAGGGGAAGACCGAGACGGGCGAAGAGACGCCCGCGGTCGACAGCCGCCTCGAAGAGCTGCGCGCGATCGTCGCCGACGACCCGGTGGCCCTGCTCGACTACGCGCCGGTGTTCGGCGACCTGGGGCAGAACCCGCGCCTGCGCGAGGCCTATCGTGAGGCGCGCGCGTCGCTGGCCACCCACGGCGCGCGGGGCGCGATCGCTCGGGTCATCGGCGCCTGAGGCTCGTCCCTCCCGCCGGAGCGCGACTGGTCGGGACGGCGCCGCGCGGCACCCGAGCGGGCCCTACTCCTGGCGACGCCACGCGGCACCTGAGCGTCCCTGGTCGGGGCGGCGCCGCGCGGCACCCGGTCGGGCCACCTCAGGGCGCTGCCACGCGGCATCCGAACGCCCCTCGTCTGGGCGGCGGCGCGCAGCACCCGGTCGCGCCACCTCAGGGCGCTGACACCCGGCATCCGAACGCCCCGGGTCGGGGCGACGCCAAGCCCGAGGGCCCGAGCGCACGGTTCGGGCACCGCGGACGCCCCGCCACGCACGACGAGCCGCCGTCAGAGGCCGCAGGACTCCCGCTCGACGAGCGACACATCGATCACGGTGACCTCGTCGAGGTCGACCCCGGCCTCGGGCTGCAGTCGCGCGAACACCCGTTCGGCGGCGAGCGCGCCGATGCGGCGGGGGTCCTGGTCGATCACGGTCACGGACGGCGTGAGGGTGTCGGCCATGGGGAAGTCGCCGAAGCCGACGTACGGCATCGGCCGGCCCCGCAGAACGTGCGCGAGAGCCATCGACGAGCGCGCGTTCGCCGAGAACAGGGCCGTGGGCGGGTCGTCGATTCCGCGGAGTCGTTCGAGGGCGGATGCCGCGGACTCGCGGTCCGAGACACCTGAGGCGACGAGGTGCTCGTCGACATCGACTCCGGCGTCGCGCAGCGCGCGGCGCCACCCCTCGACGCGCTTGGTCTCGGTGGAGAGGTGCACCATGTCGCCGATGTAGGCGATGCGACGGTGCCCGTGCGAGAGCAGGTGGGTCGTGGCGAGGTGAGCGCCGGCCTCATCGTCTTCGGTGAAGGTGTCGGTGTGCAGCCCGAAGGGAGCGCGGTCGACGAAGACGATCGGGGTGTGCCCCCGCCAGCGTTCCAGCCACGAATGGTCAGTGCCGACCGGGGCGATCACGAGACCGGTCAATTGGCGCCCGAGCAGAGACTCGAGGGCGGGACGCTCGTTCGCGGGGTCGTCGCCGAGGCTCGTGACGAGGGTCGAGAGCCCACGGTCGCGCGCGAGGTCCTCGACGGCGCGCGCGATCGCGGCGAAGAAGGGGTCGACCACGTCGGGAACGGCCACGCCGATCACCGACGCGCGCCCCGCGCGGAAGGTGGTGGCGAGCGCGTTGGGGACGTAGTTGAGGTCGTGCATCGCCGCTTCGACGAGCGCGCGGGTGTCGGGGAGGACGTGCGGGTCGTCGTTGAAGACCCGAGACACGGTCTTGGTGCTGACCCCGGCGCGCAGGGCGACGTCGCGCATGGTCGTCACAGGGCACCTCCAAGGTCGGGTCGGGCGGCGGATCGGCCCCGCCACCCTATCGCCCGCCCGGCGTCGAACCGGTCCGGCACCGCGTGCACCCGCGGGACGACCGCACGACGCGGGGCGGGCGAGGGGGTCATCAGCGGCCGTCGACGGCGTCGGCGAGCTCGCGCAGGCGCGGCAGCGCGCGGCCCGAGAGGAGCTCCTCGCGACGGTCGGCGTCGATGGAGAGGCTGTCCTTCCACAGCGACCGGCCGGCCATCGCGCCGGAGGCGCCGTTGGCGACGGCCGTGCGCACCTGTTCGATGAAGGTCTCGTGGTCGACGCCGGCCGACAGCACGGCCCACGGCACGCCCTGAGCGGCCTCCGTGACGCGGGCGCTCGCCTCGGCGGAACCGGGGTACTGCAGCTTGAGGATCTTCGCGCCGCACGCCACGGCGAGGGCGGCACCGTCGACGACGAGGTCGGCGAACTTCGCCTTGTACTCCTCATCGCTCTCGTCGTCGAGCTGGTAGGTGAGCAACTCGACGATGAGGAGCAGCCCCTCCTCGTCGCACGCCTTCACCAGATCGCGGATCTCGTGCGCGACGCGGGAGTCGGCATCCTGTTTGTCGGGCCGTGTGTACCAGAGCATCTTGGCGACGTCGGCGCCCTGCTCCCGGATCGAGTGCGGCGTGACCCCCGGGACGAAGCGCGTGTACTTGAGGCCCTCGACCGTCTCGGCACCCGAGGCATCGAGACCGACGACGAGGGCGGTGTCGCGGGCGAGCACGCCGTCGTCGACGATCTGCGGCAGCGCGACCTCGGGGTCAAGCAGGATCGCGGGGGCGTGGTTGGCGAGGTGGCGCACGAGGTCGGCCTTCACCTCGGCGAGTTCTTCGCGCGAGATGGCGTCGGAGCCGTTCGGAGCGTCCTTGATGGCGGCCTTCATGCCGTTGCGCTGGTCCGCGGCGACGATGAGCATGTGGCCGTCGGGGGTGCTGATCGACTGGAGCGCGCGGCGCTCGAGCGTGGTGAGTGCGTTCATGATCTCTCTTTTCTGGGGGTCTGTTCGCGCGTCCGGTCGGGATGAGCGCGGCGGGTGGGAAGTCAGGAGGGGACGGATGCCGAGACGAGGCGCCGCGCCATGTCGGCGGCTCCGTACGCGACGTCCTGCTCGCGGGTGGACAGGGACGGATTCGGGAGCACCTCGGCGCGGGCGCGCCGGACGCTGGCCATGCCCGCCCAGCCGCCGGTGAGGGTGGAGTGCGTGGCGGGGGCGACCTCGCGGTCCATGGCGGCGATGAGCTGGGCGATCTCGTCGTTGCTGTGCCGGAGCACGGCGCCGAAGATCTCGGCGGGGCTCGCCTCGGCGTGAAGGGTCAGACGCAGGACGCCGTCGTCGTTGCGGGCGCCGGTGACCTCGATCGCCCCGGCCGGCAGTTCCCCTTCATAGGAAAGGGCCATCACGGCGTCGTCGAGGGCGTCGCGACCCGCGCGATCGCTGATCCCGGCGGCGTGGAGAGCGCGGCGCAGCAGGAGCCCGGTCTTGACGCCCGCGACGAGCACGTGCTTGCCCGGCACGACGTGGCGCACCTCGTTGATGAGCGCGTCGGCGAGGCGCTGGCGTGCGGCGAAGCCCAGGGGCGCGTCGAGCACGCGCAGAAGGACCTCGGCGGTGCCGAGGGAGACGTGGTAGCCGTCGGCATCCAGGGTTCCGTTGGCCTGGGCGGCGACGAGGTGATCGTGGCCGGCGACAGTGAGGGCGGCACCCGCGACGCGGGGACCGAGAGCGTCGGATGCCACGCCCCAGGGCAGTCCGCCTCCGCGCAGCGGCGGCAACAGGTCGGCGTCGACCCCCAGCGCGTCGAGCATCGCGGGCCAGGCCGCACCGGAGTCCTGGTCGATGAGCCCGGTGCGTGAGGCGAGCGAGAGCTCGAGCGCCACGTCTCCCCCGAGGGCGGCGACGACGAACTCGGGGAGGTCGAGCCAACGCAGACCCTGGAGCGACGTGCCCTGGTCGCGCAGCCACGCGAGCTTGGCGACGCTCACCTGGGCGCCGAGGGGCAATCCCGTGCGTCCGGCGAACTCCTCGCGCACGACGGCGGGGAACGCGGCGATCTGCTCCCACCCGCGCGGGTCGAACCACGCGAAGCCCGGGCCGGCGGCGACGCCGTCCGCGTCGATCAGGATGCCGGTCTCGCCCATGCCCGCGACGGCGAGCGAGGTGAGCGGGTCGGCGGTCAGAGGCGCGAGCTCGGCGTCCACCAGATCGATCAGCGCGCGAACCGCGGCGAGCAGATCGCCCGCGTCGATGTCGGTGGTTCCGCCCTCGCCCACACGCCAGGGTGTGGGCACCTGGGCGGCGGCGAGCTCGGTTCCGGCGTCGTCGATGACGAGCATCTTGATGCCCGTGCTGCCGAGATCGATGCCCGCGTGGAGGCGCGAGGGGCCCGTCGCCATGTCACCGGTGTCTTGCATGCGCGGCCGTCCTTTCCGGAACTTCTTCGAGTCCCGGAATTTCGAGCATGACACCGGTGACTTGCTACGTCTATCGTGGAGGTATGCCGTCGCCGTGTCAACTTCCCGATCCGCTCGCCGTCGTCGTCGCCGGGACCGCCGGGAGCGGCAAGAGCACGCTCGGCCGCGCGATCGCCGAGCGGCTCCGGGCGCCCTTGATCGACCTCGACAGCGTCACGACGCCCCTGCTCGACGCCCTGCCTGCGGGGGTGCTCGGCGACCACTGGCTCACCTCGCCGCACGCCGCCGCGATCCGCGCCGGACGCTACGCCGCACTTCGCGCCACGGCGGCGGATGCACTGTCCACGGCCGGCCGCGTCGTGGTCGTCGCCCCCTTCACCGCGGAGCTCGCGGGCGGCGCTGAGTGGGAAGCGCTGCGCGCGGCTCTCGCCCCCGCCGAGCCGCACGTCATCCACGTCGACGGAGACCCCGCGGTGCTGGCATCCCGTCGCGCCTCCCGGGGAGCGTCCCGTGACGCGCACCGCCCCGACACCGCGCCCGCCGCACCCGCGATCCCGGTGACCACCGTGGATGCGGAACTGTCGACGGCGCAGCAGCTGGCCCGGGTGCTCCCTGCGCTCGGGCTCCGCCGGCCGGTCGACACGAGCGCAGACATCTTTACCCGCGAGTTCGACGCCGTGCTCTTCGACCTCGACGGGACACTGGTCGACTCCACGGCATCCGTCGTCCGCTCCTGGCGCCGGTTCGCCGAGCACTTCGAGGTGTCGATGGAGGCCCTGCACGCCAATCACGGACAGCCCGCGCGCACGCTCGTGGGGCATCTGCTGCCCTCCGACCGGCACGCCGAGGCGATCGCGCACGTCACCGATCTCGAGGTGACGGATGCCGTGGGCCTGCGGCCGATCCGCGGCGCCGGGGAGTTCTTCGCCTCGGTGCCCGCCGAACGTCGAGCAATCGTGACGTCGGGGTCGGTGCCGATCGCGACGGCTCGCCTCGCTGCGGCCGGCTACGCGCAGCCCGCGGTGTTCGTCACGGTCGACGACGTCGTCAACGGCAAGCCGCACCCGGAGCCGTTCCTCACCGCCGCCGCCCGCCTCGGCGTCGACCCGTCACGCTGCCTCGTCGTCGAGGACGCCCCGGCCGGCATCGCCGCAGCACGGGCCGCGGGGTGCGCGGTGCTGGCGCTGACCGGCACCACGGCCGATGAGGAGCTGACCGCCGACCTCGTCGTGGACGGCCTGGATGCCGTGCGGCTCGAGGTCACGGCATCCGGGGCGCTGCGTCTGGCTCCGGCCCCGCCCCTCGTGTGACGACATCGAGCGCAACGGGAACGGCGCGGCTCTCACGTCGTCCGACTGAGCGATCCCGGATGCCAGGACTCGGGCCCTCGGCCTGACTCCCGGCATCCACCCCTCCTCCGTCCACCGATTGCCACGATCTGTCGCCTCCGGCACCCCCGAAGCGACGAACTGCGGCAACCCCCGTCGCGCGGAGAGTCCCCGCGTCCCGGGGTTCCGCCCGACGCGGTCGCCGGTGGGGATCAGCCGATCGGCGTCGGCATCCGTTCGACGTCGTAGCGGACGACGCTGGACTCCCCGGTGGTCTCATCGAGCAGCTCGACCTCCCAGCGGTCGGTGAACTGGTCGACGCCGGCGATCATCGGGATGGTGCCCGAGATGAGGGCGACACCCGCCTGCCGCTCACCGCGCTCGGCGAGCACGTCGAGCCAGTACTGCGGCGACAGCAGTTCGCCCACGCGGCCGTCCTGAATGAGGGTGCGCTCGGTACCCACCCAGGCTCGCAGGCGCAGATCGTCGGCGCGCCCGCCCAGCGACGACAGGCGCCATGCCCGACGCCCGAGCACGTCGGGACCGGCGTTCTTGCTCCACGCCACACCGTGCACCTCGAGGGCGCGGTCGGTGTGGTCGCAGGCCACGGTCAGCAGCACGTCGTCGGCCGCGGGACCCGCGATGACGATGCCCCACTCGGCCTCGCCCGAGGTGCGCTCGTGCTGAGCCTCGACCAGGTCGCCTTGCCGGGCGAGGTAGGACGACACCGGGTACAGCGACGGGATCGTCGTCGGCGCGGGCACCCCGAGCTCCGCGAGTTCGTCGATGTGGTGCCGCACGGCGGCCTGGTCACGACCGGCGTACCCGGCGTTGTACAGGTGCTGCACGTCGACGGTGACGAGGGTGTCCTCGCCGATGATCTCGAACTCCAGAATGCTCACGTCGCCTCTTCTCGGTGTTACGACGAGAGAAAATCTCGCCGTATCGGTTGCGTATACGTCGTGTATACAGCAAGTATGAGGGGAACGGAAACGCACCGACGCGGTTCGCCGACACCAGATGGGACCCTCATGACGAACGTTCGACACGGAGCGCTGCACGGCCGAGAGCACAAACGCTCACTCGCCAAGGCCTACACCGCCAGCCTCACCGGCACCGCTCTGGAGTGGTACGACTTCGCCGTCTACTCCGCGGCCGCGGCCGTCGTCTTTCCGGCGCTGTTCTTCCCCGAGAGCGACCCGCTGACGGGCGCCCTCCTGGCCTTCTCGACCTACGCGGTCGGCTACCTCTCGCGCCCCGTGGGCGGCATCGTCTTCGGCCGACTCGGCGACAAGATCGGCCGCAAGAAGGTGCTCGTGATCACGCTCATGCTCGTGGGCGTCGCCACCTTCCTCATCGGCGTGCTCCCCACCTACGACGCCGTCGGACCGCTCGCCGCGGTCATTCTCGTGCTGCTGCGCTTCGCGCAGGGCGTCGGCGTCGGCGGCGAGTGGGGCGGTGCCGTGCTGCTGTCGAGCGAGTTCGGCACACCGCGACGGCGGGGGTTCTGGGCCTCAGCCGCGCAGGTCGGACCGCCCGCGGGCAACCTGCTCGCCAACGGCGTTCTCGCGGCCCTGACACTCATGCTCACCGACGAGCAGTTCCTGGCGTGGGGTTGGCGCGTCGCGTTCCTGCTGTCGGCCGTGCTCGTCGCGTTCGGCCTGTGGATCCGCCTCGCACTCGAAGACACCCCGATCTTCCGCGCGATCGAGCAGTCCGGCGACCGCCCCGAAGCGCCCATCCGAGACGTGTTCCGCCTCGAGGGCCGTGGCCTGCTCGCCGCCATCCTCTGCCGGCTCGCCCCCGACATCCTCTACGCGATGTTCACGGTGTTCACCCTCACCTACGGCCTGACACAGCTCGGCATGGACCGCTCGCAGGTGCTCACCGCCACCCTCATCGGCTCCGCGTTCCAGCTCGCCCTCATCCCGCTCGCCGGCTGGCTCAGCGACCTCGTCAACCGTCGCGTGCTGTACGCGATCGCGGCCGTCGCCGCGGCTGTCTGGCCGTTCGTCTTCTTCGTCATGATCGGCGGAGGGTCGCAACCTCTGTTCATCCTGGGTGTCGTGGTGGGCCTCGCGATCCACTCCTTCATGTACGGGCCCCAGGCCGCGTTCATCACGGAGCAGTTCAGCCCACGCCTGCGCTACACGGGCTCCTCGCTGGCGTACACGATCGCCGGCGTGTTCGGTGGAGCCCTCGCACCGGTGATCTTCACGGCACTGCTGAGCGCGACGGGCAGTTGGGTCGCTCCGGCGATCTACCTCGGGGTGGCTGCTGTGCTCACCGTGGTCGGCCTGCTGCTCGGGCGCAACCCCCAGCACGCCGAAGACGAGGAGTATCTCGACGTGCTCGCCTCGTCGCG
>NZ_JARHXC010000230.1:0-23402 GCF_029222405.1 Microbacterium sp. Kw_RZR3
GCGTGCAAATTCCGCTCATCGGCGCGGTCATAGCAACACCTGTCGAAGCGGCTGCCTCCACGTCGGGATCGAAGATGAACGCCAAGACACCAGACGTCAAGACGGCGTACCCCCCGACGACCACGATAACGATCAGAACGATCAGAATTGTTAGCGAACGTTTTTGTACCCGGGTCATCATCGTGTGCCACGCTAGCCCTTCCTATACGAACCGGAAGGAACCGATCGGTTTCGCACCGACTCGCGAAGTTCAGTGCTGGGCGTGATGGACGCGCCGCTTAATCGGCAGGCCACCCGTGGCAGAGAACGCGGCAATGAAGACACCGAGTCCGGCGAGGCCGGCCACGAAGAACGACACCACAGCCCAGAGCGTGCGCCCGACGCGGACGGCAAGCCCGATTAGGAGCGATGCCGCCACCACAGCGCACCCGCCGCTCCACTGCAACACCCGGGCGGTGTCGAACTGGTGCTGCTCCGCTCTCCTACGCCAACCGGGACCCAGAGAGCAGGTGTTCACGAACTGGTCATCTGTGCGTGTCACGATGACGTCCATGAGACGCTTCACGCCTGCGATGCTACGACTCGTCTTGGCTGTCGTCTGCGTCGTGGCGGTCCCCGCCGTTTACTCGATGGGGATGAGTTACGGGGCGGAGTATCTGGTGTGGGACCCCACCTACTCGACTTACTACTACGAGGAGCGTCCGGCCGGACTTGTCGTCATCGTGGTCGCGCTCGTGCTCTGCGCGGCCCTGGGCGCGGCCTCCGTTCTATTGGGTGTGAAGGGCATGGTCGCGTTCGTTAGGGCCTACCGTGTTCGGTATCGCCGGACCGGACTGCCCAACGCTCCAGCGTGAAGACCCACCCGGCCAACATCTGATCACCCTCGCGGGTGTCCGGGTACCCGATCGCGTAAGCAACCCCATCGTCGTCCGGTTCTGACGTCGGGCCCCACACCACATGCTCTACTGGTCGGCGCGTGTCCGCAGTGGTCTCTAGAGGCGCACGAGTAACTGATCCTGCGCAGGGTTCCCACCCGTTTCCGTCAACCCAGGTGACCTTCACATAGAGGGCATCAAGAGCAGTCACAATGCCCTCAACGACAACGGCCCCGTCGACGCCACCCTCGGCGTACTTATCAAAAATGAACGGGACCTCGTCGACACTCGCGTCGTGGAAGTACACCCGCCGATAAGGAACTGCCCATCGAGAGATGGACTCTCCGACGCTGATGACCTCACCGTCCTCGTCGAGTTCAGACAGGGTCGCGAGCACGCGGCAGGTCTCATTCATGGGGCACTCCGACACCGGGACTGCCCGCGCCGGCGGTGGACTGGTGCCGGTACAGGGACGCGCGGGACCACCCCACCAACGCGGCCGCCTCGGCGGCTGTCTTTCCCGCTGCTCTGGCCTGAGCCACGATCGCCAACTTCTCACCCACCACACCCGGGTCCGACTTCGGCCGCCCGAACCGGATCCCGGCCTCCCGAGCCACAGCGATGCCGGCGTTGACTCGTTCGACGATGAGTTCCCGTTCGTATTCCGCCAACGTGGCGAGCATGTTCAGCATCAGCCGGCCCGTCGACGTCGCAGGATCGATACCATCCGAGACAGACATCACCTGGATGCCGGCATCCCGGAGCCCATTCACGGTATTGAGGACATCAATCAGGGAGCGGCCAAGCCGGTCCACTCGCCAGACAGCCACGGTGTCACCCGGTTCGGCGTACTCGAGCAGGCGTCGCATCCCCGGACGCGACGCCGCCGTTTTACTGCCGGACATAACGTCGGAAAAGATGTCCCGCTTCTGCACCCCTATAGAGAGGAGCGAACCGATCTGGAGTTGCGGGTCCTGACCGGCGGTACTGACCCGTGTGTAACCGAGAAGCCTCACCCGCCCATCTTGTCCCGTAAAGTCCTCGCAGAGCTACTGAGACACGGGATGCTGTGAGATGACTTTCCGAGACGGTGGTGAACCTCGAAAATGCGGGGGAGGGAAGCGCCTGAATAACGCAGCCTCTTATGTCTTGAAAATCTTTAGTTTTTCGGGACGAGTGGCCCCTGTCGGAGACGAAGTCCACCTACCCTGTCGCTGTCTCCGGATCAGGGTAAGGGACGCCCGGTGTCGAGCCGGAGTCGCGACTCGCCCCGTCATTGGGGCTTCTGCTCGTTAGTACCGTTGCGATTCGTGTGAGCGTGCTCTGCTGTTGCTCGTTGAGCACGTCCGACGTGTACTCGCTAAACAGGCTCGCGGAACCGATCAGCTCGTAGGGCTGCGGACCATTCGAGAACTCGTCGAGCAACGGCTCAAACGATACGACGATGTTCTCGACGAGCGCGGAGATGTCCTGCTCAGTGCTCGTCGGTCCGAGCCGATCGAAACGCTCCGCGATGTCAGCTATGGACGGAGCGACCGTGGATCCGCTTATCCGCTCGTAGAAGCGCGCGAGAAATGGCATCCCCTCTTTTCCGACGAGGTGCGCCAGTAGTACCGATTGGTCGCGGTCGATTTTCGCGAGGTTCGGCGGTAGTCCCGTGGCTACGAAGACTGCGAGGAACGGAGCCAGCTCCGGGGGAAGGTCCGGGGCCGCGTCGTGGATGCGGAGATGGGCGATGAGGTTGCGTTGCTCTGTGAGACGTTCGATCTGCCCCGCAAACGCGGCGTCCAGCTCATCCAGCAGCCCTCCTTCATCTGGTGCCGCATCGTTGAGCAGATCGGGCATCCGATCCAGCGGTATCCCCAGCGAGGCGAGGCGCTTGATTCGAACGACCCGGATCAGGTCGTGCACGTCGTAGCTGCGATACCCATTGCGCCCACGGTCAGGTTCCGGCAACACGCCAACCTGGTGATAGTGGCGCAACGCCCGGACAGTGACCCCCGCGAGTCGCGCCAACTCTCCGCTATGCACTGTCAACCACCGCCGTCTCGCCGTTGCCGGCCTCTGCCGACTCGGGGTCCAGGTTATGCAGCGAGCGTGCGAACAAGCCGACGGCGACCGCGACCAGCCACACACTCACGAGAGCGATCGCCGCGACGTTCACGCCCGCGTACTCAGTGAGAACGGCGGCGGTCACGATCCCGACGGGTGGGGCGGCGGTCATGATCGCGTTCTGTGTGCCCATGATCCGTCCGCGCATCTGCTCGGGGATGCGCTCGATCATCAGCACTCCGATCAGGCTGCCGAAGAGTCCGCTGGACAGGCCGACGACGAATGCGCCGGCCAAGACCACCCACACGGAGGACAGGGTGGCGATGAGACCGAAGCCGAGGGTGCTACCGAGCAGCCCAGAGAGGAACCATGCGCGCCGTCGTCCGCGGGTGCCAGCGATCGCGTAAACCGTACCGCCGACCAGCATTCCAGCGGCCAGGGCGGTGAGGATGAAGCCGAGCATTCCGGGTTGCCCGACGAGCGTGAAGTAGACAGGCAGGATCAACCCTTGCAGGGAAGCAAGCACGATCACCGACGCGAGGCTCAGCACCGTGGTGACGATCAGGAATCGGCTACCAAGTAGCACCCGCCACCCGTCCCGGAGCGCGACCCAGCCGTTGCCCGTGACAGTGGCCGCAGCGCCGTCCGCGGTGACAACGGCACCGACGTGGTGCGGGATGAGCAACGTCAGCAGCGCCGCTGCCAATGATGTCGCCGCGGTTATCCACAGCACCGTGGACCCGTCGAACAGCACCATGAGCGTCCCTGCCGCCGCTGGGCCGAGCAGCAGCGCGACCGCGCCCAGGGCCTCGCGGACTCCCATGAGCCGTTCCGAAGCGATCCTGCTGTGGCGCACGATCGCGGGCAACAGGGCATCCCTAGCAGTCATGCCCGGCACATCTCCCAACGAACCGATGATGCCGAACAGGATGAACCAGCCCAGGCTCAGTCCCGAGAGCAGGTCGATCAGCGGCAACGCTGCGACCGACGCGGCCGAGACGAGATCGGTCACGACCGACGATGTGCGCCGGTTGATCCGGTCGATGACCACACCCATCAGCAGGCCCGCAAGCATGGCAGGGATCGCCGTTGCCGCGGCGACCGCACCAGCACCGAGGGCACTACCGGTGACCTGCAAGACAATCAGCGGCAGAGCAACGCCCGCGATCGAGTTGCCAAGCAGCGACAGTAAATAGGACGCCAGATACGCAACAGGAGTGAGCCTCATCGCTTCAGTACGAACCATGACGTAGGGGCAGGGTCAAGCGCCGCCGTCATTTGCCCTTCGAGCCGCCAACCTCTGTGACCGAATCACCGCCACATTCCGTGAACAACCACAGGTTGTGAGACATGACTCGCGGAAGTAGCTCGGCGGTAGGAGGACCGTCTCATGAACGGTCGTTCGCGAGGGCTCTATGGAAGACAGGCCATTTAGTCCCGATCCCGCGGGGGACGATTGGGCTTCGGGGCGGTGGGGGCCGAAAGAGGTGCAACGTCCAGCCGGCACTCCGCCCTCACGGCATGCGCTGCGCATCTTTGCGACGACTTGCCTCTCAGTCACGACATCATGAGGCGTATGAACGCACACGATCAGCACATGCCAGGCGAGGTCGTGCGTGGGCGTGTTGTGTCTATCGCGCTGCTCATAATGGGAGCCTTGCAACCAGTTGTCGTCGGCTCGTTGCCGTTCGCAGTCGTAGCGGCGGGGGTCGCAGTCGGGCTGAGCCTATGGCTACGATCTCTCGACGCGGCGGAGGCCAAGGATGCGATCATCCTGGTCGCTCTGCTCTACATCGTCAGCCTGGTTCCGGGCATTGGTCTGTGGCCGAGCGGGCCAGCGATTGCCATTGGGGTGACAGCGCTCATCTCGTGGAGAGCCGGCCGCCTCGCACGGTGGCGTGAATGGCTACGAGTCGGGCGGTTCGATGGACAGGCCTGGGCGACCATAGGAGCAGTGGCCGCCGTGAGTGTCGTTGCCCTCCTGCTCTGGCAAACCGTGTTCGACGGACAGCTGCCGACCACATACAGCGAGCTCGCCGGATCGGTGGCTGCCCAGGTTGCGGTGGCGGGCGCCGTCGGCTTCACCGTCTTGAACGGTGCGATCGAGGACAGCATCTTCTTCGGACTATTGCTGACACCCATGCTGCGGTACTTCCCACCTCGATCGGCTGTCGCTCTCACCGCTCTCGCATTCGGACTCGCACACCTCCACGGCGTTCCAAACGGGATCGTCGGCGTCCTGCTCGCCGGAACGTGGGCGCTGATGCTGGGCTACTTGCGCACCCGCACAGGAGGAATGCTGGCCACCTACCTCGCCCACGTCGTGGCCGATGCAACCATCGTTGCCATGCTGATCCCACCGCTGCTAACCATGTGAGGCTCCAGCCGCGCTGGCTCAAGAAGCCCTCCTCCTTGGGCGCCGAAGCGACGCGACAAACGCGACAATTACCGCCGCGCTTCACAGAGTTGCCGGAAACACGCCGATCGCCGCGGTGCAAAACCCCGTCGCGAAACCCGAACCGATGCAAAAACAAGTGGAGCCCTTTTGCATCATTTGATAGAATTGGTGGGGACCGAGGGGAGCCACCGTGGCCGAGTCGCAGATGAAGATCGAGCAGCAGTACCCGGAGCTGTTCGCGCAGCTCACCGACAAGCAGCGTCGCGCCGTCGTGCAATCCCTCGCCGCCGGCTGGCATGAGGGCTGGGAGCCCACGCGCGAGGACGTCGAGAACCTGACGGACTACGCGCGCGGCGCGATTGACGCGGCCGAGTACGACCGTCGTTCGGCGGCGGCAGCTCACCGCGCGGCCGAGGTGTCTCGACGCGCCGCCGGCGTCGTCGGCGCAGCCTGACGTGGCCGATCGGTTCGATACCTGGGAGTCGTATTTCTATCCCGAGACCATCAACGGTCTGAACGGCACTCTGCGCAACAAGTTCGATGAGCGCGACTTCTTCGAGCTGAAAGCTCGCGAGTACGGGCAGACGGCCCGTCGCGGGTTCGAGCTGGAAGCGGGGATGGTCGATATCCCTAAGACGTTCGACGCGGAGCACTTGAAGGCGATTCACCGGCACCTGTTCCAGGACGTGTACGAGTGGGCGGGGGAGTTCCGCACGGTCAACATGGGCAAGGGTCCGGGGCGCGACTTCGGCCACGTCGACGACGGGGAAGTGGGCCGCTACCTCTCCGAGGTGCACCAGCTCGCGACGTCGACCGACTGGGCCTCGATCAGCCGTAACGACTTCATTGCCACCAGCGCCACCGTGTTCGCGTACGTGAACCAGGCGCACCCGTTCCGCGAGGGCAACGGCAGGACGTCGAAGCAGTTCATGCACGACCTGGCCGAGGGCTCGCCGTTCCGGTTCGAGTTCGACCGGGTGACTCCCGAGCAGTGGAACCAGGCATCCGCTATGAGCCGTCCCGACATGTTCGCGTTCGCTCCTGACCCGTCGTCGCTCGTGCCGATCTTCAACGCGGTGAGTGTCGAGAAGCCATCCCTCGCGGCCGACCCTCTCGCAGACGTCCGAGCCGTCATCAGCGGCAGCTACCAACGGTCCCCGAAAGAAGCGACCAGGGGTGCGGGCCAGAGCGGCCAGCAGCCGCCCCGGGCCCGCCGTAGCGGCCCCGGCCACATGTCCGACCGGTTCCCCACGGCGGGGCTCGAGAGATGACGAACGTGATCGGCTACGCCCGCGTCTCCCGCCGGGAGCAGAACCCGGACGCGCAGGAGGCCGAGCTGCGCGCGGCCGGCGCTACCCGTGTGTTCGTCGACCACGGCGAGTCCAGTCGCATCGCTGCGCGCCCTCAGTGGGTCGCGTGCCTGGATTACCTCCGCGAGGGCGACACTCTTTTGGTGCGTCGCCTCGACCGTCTCGGCGGCAGCGAACGGATCATCCTCGACACGTTGAACGAGCTGCGCGAACGCGGCATCGACATTCGCTCTCTGACCGAACCGCAGATCGACACGACGACCCCGACGGGCCGTGCTCTGTTCGGGATCGTTGCGGTGTTCGCGGAGCTGCGCGTCGACACGATTCGGGAGAACACGCAGCGCGGCATGGATCATGCCCGCGCCCAGGGGAAGCTGATTGGCCGACCGTCGAAGCTGAGCGCTGACCAGCTCTCCGAGCTGCGCCGTATGCGCGAGGAGGACGGGTCGAGTTTCGCCTACATCGGGAAGGTGCTCGGCGTCGACAAGTCGACCGCCTCCCGTGCCTACGCGGAGCTGTCTCGTTTTGCTGACACTCAGGAGCCGGCAGGTTCGCGGTGAAGCTCACCGGCAGCGAGCTGCGAACGGTCATCGACGAGTTGCAGAGCGCATGGCAAGCACACGGCGACGCCGATTCTCTCTACCAACCCGCGGCGCGGCGGGATCAGCGGTTCACGGGAGAGGACGCCGCGCGGGTCGCCATCGTGCACGGCTGGGCGCGGCACTTGCATGAGACGGCGAGGGCGGCGGCTCTTCTTCTCGATAACCGGATGACCAACGCTGCGCTTCCTCTCGTCCGCCAGATGTTCGAGTGCGCCCTGACCGCTGTGTGGGTCGTTCAGAGCAAGGATCAGCACGGGGTACGCGCGATCATTCGCGAGCACTCCCGTAGCCGCAGAGCGTTCGCGATCGACGCTCACAAGGCGGCGTCACCGACGTTCCGAGAGTCGGCGGATGACATTGCCGATAGCGAGCTCGCTCATGACTTGGCGACGTCGGACAGCTCGCGTCAGTTCCGCGATATCTGCCTCGATCTTTCGCCCGGTGGCGTTGACGCCTACATCTACTACCGAGTCATGTCGAGCTATAGCCATGCGTCCCTGGCAGTCACGGACCTGTACTACAAGGCCGCCGACCCGGGCAGCGGTGCGATGCCCTATCGCCTTGCTGAACCCCGCGCCGCGATACCCGCCGACACGTTGCTCTATTTTGTCGCAGTAACACTCGTCTGGGGTGCTCGCGCGTACACCTACACAAGCCGAGATCACACGCACCGCAGCGTCATCCGTCGTGCAGCCCACACCCTCCAAGTGAACAGCGAAATCCAGCTCAGCGACCACTACCGGCGTCGCCATGCAAAGCCCCGGACGACGAGATAGCTCTCGGCCTTCCGGATGTCATCATCACTCTTTCCCGGTCCCCTTGATACATGCCGTCCTTCACAGCGCAGCACCCCGTCAAGGGTGCGGCCTGCCGCATCACGGAGTGACGCGAAGCGCCCCTGACGAGGTGTCGGGGTGTGACGCGATCTCGGGCATCAGGCGGGGCGAGTTCGACCGCCCCTCGCCGCGCCGGCTGCACTCCCGTCTGGTGGAACGCGCGCGGTCCGCTCGCCGATGGGAGCGAGGTGACGGTCGAGGCATGAGCCGGACCAGAGGGCAGGATGGGAGCATGCGCATCGTCGGCGGAGTCGTGCTCCTGATCGTGGCGACGGCGGTCGGCCTCTTCGGCCCCTTCGCCTTTCTCGTCACCGGACTCGACTGGACGTTCTCCAAGCCCGACACCGTTCTCGAGGACTCCCCCCGCTGGGACGCCGAGCGGCTGTGGCACGTGCAGTTCGGGGTTGCCGCGCTGGTCGTCTGGCTGCTGCTGGCTGTCGGTGCGTATCTCGTCCTGTTCCACGGGCGCGCACGCAAACGCCCGGTACTCGCGGGCGTTCTGACCGGTGCGAGCGCACTCGTCGTGCTCGGGGCGACGGCCGCGGCACTCTCCTCGCCGCACAACTTCTGAGCGCGTCCACGTCGCGCCGCTCGGGGCCACGTGCGAGGATCATCGAACGGTGCAGCGGAGGAGATTCGGGATGATCAGTTCTCCGCGCAAGCTCGCCCTCTCTCTGATCGCCGGAGGGGTGCTCGCTCTCGTGGCGGGCACCGTGCTCGGCGTCACGACCGGTGTGGCTCTGCTCGGGATGACGGGACAAGTGCTCGGCACATGGTTCAGCTATGTGCCGATCTTCTCGGAACCGACCCCGCGACCCATGCCGGCGCTGGAGCCGCTCTTGCCTGCTGTGGGGCTCGTCGCCGGCATCACGCTTTTCCTCGGGGGCTGGGTGGCGATCATTCGAGGTGCCGCGCACGGCTGGCCCGCGAGGTTCGATCGCTCAACTCTCTGAGCTGATGCCGACCGCGTCCGCTCCGGTCGGGCTACGCCGCCGCGAGCTGGGGAGCGACGCGGGTGATACGGGCGCGCAGCTCGGCCACCGTTTCGTCGAAGGCTTCGATGCTGCCCGCTCGTGCGGGGTCGCGGATGGACCAGTGCACGTCGTCTCGTCCCCGCATCCGTTCGTGGGCGTGGTCGCAGACGCTGATCAGGAAGTCGCCGGGACGCGCGACCTCGTCGACCGAACGAGGGGTCGCGTCCGCCTCGAGGGGGATGCCGTGGCGAGCGGCGGCGGCCACCGCGCCGGGATTCACCCGATCGGCGGGACGGGTGCCCGCGGACGCGGCCGGAATGGAGCTGTGCGCAGTCCAGATGGCCTGCGCGAGTTGCGAGCGCGCGGAGTTGGCGGTGCAGACGAAGACCACCCGGCCTCCCACTTTCCGCGGTCCCAGGGCGAGCGCCGAGAACGCTTCGGGGATGAGCTGGAGGTAGCTGCGTCGACCGTCGGATTCCGATCGGACACGTCGCGCGATGCCGCGAGATTCCAAGACGTTGGCGTGGAAGGCGACCAGATTCGACTTCATCCCCAGGGCTGCCGCGATCTCGCTCGACGACATGTCGCCGATGGAGAGCAGGTCGACGATCTGCAGGCGTCCCGGATCCGCGAGGGCAGCGAAGGCATCCGCGCGCCGTTGAAGGTCGTCCATTATGCACCTCAGGGTCGCACTTGTCAGCGGGCAGCGCCAAGTGGTTTAGCTCAGTAATCTTTGAGCGACCGCAGCGGGCCGGGCGCCCCCCAAGTCTTCGCCCGCTGCGGTCCCACCGGCGCCAAGAGTCACAGGGAGTCTCGCATGGGTATCGGAACCGGCGCGCTGGTGTCCACCACCCGCCGCGCCCGCGACAACGAACACACCCGCGTGTGAGCACCGTAACGCGACGCGACCGCAGCCGCGGCTCCGAACGGGAGGCCCTCTCGGCCCTTCTCGGCGAGGTGTTCGGGGGGCGATACCGGCTGCTGGAGCCCCTCGGACTCGACGACGGATCGCGCGCCTTCCGCGCGCGCGACGACATCCTCGCGCGCGACGTCGCCGTGAAGATCTTCCGCGCCGACCCGCGCGATGCTTCCGATCCACCGCGCCGCCTTGCCGCCGCTCACGTGCTCACCGGGCTCGATCACCCGTCTCTGGTGACCCTCTACGACGCGCACCTCGGGCGCGACGGCCGTGGGTTTCTCGTCATGGAGCTCATCAAGGGGCCCACTCTGCGACAGCACTTCGACCAGAACGGTCCTCTCCCCTCCGAGGCGGCCGCGGGGGTGCTCCGGGATATCGCACGTGGCCTCGCCGTTGTCCACGAGGCGGGCATCGTCCACCAGCGCCTCCGCTCGTCGAACACGCTCCTTCGGCCTCTGCGAGACGGCAGTCGGCCTTTCGCCGCGGTCCTCTCCGACTTCGGCGTGACGGACCTCCTGGAGCGCGCGGCACGAGCGGACGGGCTCGACCTCGCCGTCGACACGGCGGAGTACCTTCCCCCGGAACGGGTCCACGGCGAAGGCGCCCGACCTGCCTCCGACATCTACTCGCTCGGCCTTCTGATGCTCGAGGCGCTGACCGCGGAGCGCCCCCTTTCCGGCGGACTGGTGCAGGACCTCCTTCTCGACCCTCTGGCGTATGACCCGGAGATCCCCACGACGTTCGGGTACGGCTGGGAACTGCTGCTCACCGCCATGACGGCCCGTGACCCCGACGCACGCCCCACCGCGTCGGAGGTCGCGGCCCTGGCGGCCGAACTGCACGACCTCCCCGAGCCGACGCCGGCAACGGTGATCACCACGGACAGTCCGGAGCCGGTGCCGGCACTTCGAGCCGTGCGTCAGACGCGCGACGTCGTCGCGCGGAAGCGTCGACCCGCGCTCTGGACGTGGGTCACCCACTACCACTAGCCGACGCCTCACGGATTGCACGCGTCGCACGCGGCGGGATCGGCCACCTCCACCGGTCGCCGGCGTTCCCGCCGTTCCGGACACCGCGGGCACCCGTCCACGTCGAGCCGTACCTGCGACGTCGCGTTGCCGCAGGCGCCGCACGGCAGTCCGCGCACCACACCCACCGGACCGAAACCGGGGCACCCGCACCCCGGGCAGAGGCGAGTGAGGCGTGCCGCGAGCAGCCACGACAGCCGCCGAAGCGTTCGTCGTCGCCCCGGGTTCATGTGCGCGCGCAGATCCGGCTCGAGCTCCACCGGACCTCGACGGACGAGGGCGAGGAGGGCCGTGGCATCCTGAATCCCCTTCGTCATGCCCTCGCCGGTGTACGCCACGACGGCCTGATGGGGGAACCCCACGCGGTGGAGATACCGCTGTGCCTCGCTCTCGGTGCGCACCATGCGCCGCGGCGCGATGTGCACGTGCTGGCGGATGCCATGACGCACGCGCATGCCGCGTTCGAGGTCGACGAACACGGCGAGCTCCTCGTGCACCATCGGGCCGAAGCCGCTCAGCGCGGGGGAGAACGACGCCTCGGTCGCGAGACCCGTCGTCGTCCCGAGTTCGGCAGCCGCCCCGCGGGCCTTGGCCGTCGCCGCCTCTTCCGGAGTGAGCAGCCGCGGCACGTCGCGCGTGAACGTCCCGAGGGCGTCGGTGTCGAGCGCCACCGTGGGGGCGACCCACGCGCCGAGCCACCGTCGGAACGCGGGCGCGAACGCCGCCTCTTTCCCGTGGACGGTGCCGATCGCCACCGTGGTCCCGTCGAACGGCGAGGGAGCGCCCATCACACGAAGTAGTCGGCGCGGCTCACCGCGGTGGGCGAGACGAACATCACGCCGGCCGTGCGCTCCAGAAGGGGACGGATGCCGGCGACGATCCCGTCCGCGCGCTCGGGAGCGACGACCGTCACCAGCAGCGTGAGGGCGTCGTGGTCGTTGAACAGCAGGCGACCGCCGCGCGAGCCGTGGTGTCCGACGCCGGCCACACCGGTGATCGCGGTGTAGCCGCGGGCACCGAGCGACTGCATCAGTGCGGAGACCTCGGCGACGTCGTCGCTCGCGACGACCACCTCGATCTTGGTCATCGGGGTCAGTTCGGACGTGCTCATGAGCGGTGCGCCTTCGTGGTGGTCTCGTGGTGGAGGACGGGGATGCCGGGGGTCCCGGCCGTGTCGAGGTCGTCGAGCTGCCAGCCGTAGCGGCCCCAGCGCATCCAGGGCGCGTTCTCGCCGGCGCGCACCCGAAGGGTGATCCAGCGGTGAGTGACGAGGGTGCGGACGACCTCGGAGGCCTCGACGATCGCGTTGACGCGCTCGATCGGCGCCTGCACGAACACCTGAAGGCGCACGGGCTCGTGCCGGGCCTCGTGGCCGACGCCCACCGACTGCCAGGGCAGACCGATCCGCACGTCGCCGCTGTAGCCCGAAAGCACTCCCACGGTTCCGACGACGTTGTGCAGCGGCTTGGGGCCCGCGCCGAAGCGGTCGGGAGCGACCGTCGAGGCGGCGTACTGCGCGTTGATCCACTGCGCCACGATCATGGGCGCGGTGAGGATCGTCTCGAGCCCCGACCCGTCCGGGTCGGCGGCGGCCTCGTAGCTGTGCAGGAACGCCCGCCGCTCGAGGTCGAGCCCGGCCGTGATCGCCCGTGGCCCGACGATGAAGACCGCGTTGCCCGCGAGCCCCCACTCGGCGTACGACTCCGCCCAGTCGGCGGACCGCCGCTCGGTGTCGCGCACCGCTCCGGCCGCGTCGCTTCCCCCGGGGAGGCTCGCGCTGCGCTCGGTGGTGTTCGCCACCCGCGCGGTCTCGAGGCACTGCCCGAGCTCGAGCACGATCGTCTCGTGCGTGGCGGGCACCGTCCACGGTTCGAGGAGCGTGACCTCGTCGGTCACGGTGTCCATCTGCGCGGCGAGGAACAGCGTGTCCGCGGGGATCCGGATGCCACGCGCGGCCAGCGCCAGGCGCGTCTCGGGGTCGTTGAAGATCATCGCCGCGGCACGGGCGTTCGGCTCGCCCTCGTGCCCCCCGCACGCTCCGCACTGCAGGCTTGACGCGAACGGATTGTTCGTGACCGTCGCGCCGTGGCCGCACAGCAGCACGATTGGCGCGAAGTCGTCGACGAGGCCCATCATCCGCAGCGCCGTCTCGGCGTACAGGACGCGTTCCTCGAGCGAGAAGACGACGTCGGCGTCCACGTGGGTGGACGGCTTCGCGGGCCTGACCATCTCGACGAGCGCGCGCCATCCTTCCGGGGCGAGCGTCCGCATCGCGGAGGCCGCGCCGATCACCCAGCCCGCGGTCTCGGCGAACGCGAAGGGCGTGACCGGCGACTCCTTCAGCGCGTCGAGCGTGGCATCCCGTTCTCCCTCCGCGATCCGGCGCTGCCGCCACCGGTCGAGGGCGTCGCGCTCGACGGACGACTCGGTGATCGCGACCCGCGGGGTCAGCAGGACGGGGCACGAGGCGACCTCGGCGGACCCGTCCGCGGGGCGGAACGAGATCGGCACCGCGAAGAAGCCGGCGAAGCCGAGCGTCTCGACGGGGCCCGCCGCCTCGAGGTGGCGCCGGAAGCTTTCGGACCGCGTGTCGATGCAGAACACGGCCTGGGCGAGCGGGCGGCCGGTCCGTTCGTCTCCCCGCGCGGGCGCGAGCGCGCGGGCCACGCCGCGCTCGTATGCCTCCTGCCAGACGGCGAGCCTGGTCGCAGGGGTGACCAGGGCGAGCGTGCGGCCCACGACCGCGCGGGTGGCGGGGTCGGACGGGTCGGCGCCCAGCGCGAGCGTGACCGTGCCGATCCGCGCCTTGTCGTCGGGCGCGGTCTGCGCCGACGCGGGGAGAGTGGCGTCGGCCGGGAGCAGGAGGCGCTCGAGCGTGACCCGGATGGCGACGAGCGAGGTGAGATCGATCCCCCGCGAGCTGTCCGTGAAGTGCCGGACGAGCGCCGACCAGCCGGGCTGTGCGAGCACGTGCGCCCGCAGGAAGTCCTCGGCCGCCGAGCCCGCGAGCTGCCAGCGGTCGAGGGCGACCCCGATCGCGCTCGCCGCATCGGCGGGGGTGTTCCGGATGCCACGCCGCACGTGCCGCGAGAGCGTCGGGTCGACCGCTGCGAGGCGCCGCCAGCCGGTCCACATGCCGTCGCGCCGCACGGGCCCCGTCCACGCGCCCTCGCCGAGGGTGGCGGTGAGCCACCGCGCGGTGAGGTCGTCGATGCGCGCGTGGACGCGGGGCGAGAGGGCGCTCGCCGGGGTGGGGAGCGAGGAGCCGGGGGCCATCGGGGGCGAGACGAGCAGGTCCTGCCGCAGAACCTCGGCGACCGTGGTGGCGACCTGACCGACCATGAGGGTGTCGGTCGCGCGCGCCTCAGCGACCGTGAACCGGAGGGCGGCGATCAGGTCGCCCGACGAGATGCGCTCTTGCTCGTGCAGCTCGCGGAAGCGCTCTTCGGGCAGCGTGAGCAGGATGCCATGGTCGCGGGCGATCTGTCCGAGAGCGTCTTCCCAGTCGAGGTTCTCGTAGCTGGCGACGGGGTTGCGGGCGATGAAGGTCTCGAGCGGGAAGTGCGGCGAGATCGTGCGGCCGGCGGCGGCGACCCAGCCCCGGATGGTGGCCGGTGAAGGAGGAGCAGTGGTGGTCATCAGACTCTCCGGTACTCGAGGGGGTCGCCGGCGGACGCCGGAGCCCAGGACGGGGTGGGGGCGGGGAGCGGCGGTCGGCCCCACGCGAGGGCGAGGGCGAAGATCCGGTCGGAGACCGGTCCCGTGGAGCGGATGAGGAGGAGGGATGCCACGGCGATGACGAAGACCGCCACGGCGACGCCCCACGGCAGCGCCGTCGTCCCGCTGACGGGGACCAGCGCCTCCGCTCCCGGGAAGACCACGGCCACGTACCCGACGACCGCGATCGACAGCGTGAGGAGCAGCGCCGCTCGCGTCGGGACGCGCGCCGAGGACGCGCCGATCCGCGCCCCCGCGACGGCGGCGGTCGTGACCGCGAAGAGGAGGAGGACCGCGGTCGGGTGCGCGAAGGCGTCGCTGCCGATGAGGGCGATCGCGGCGGTCCCCACGACGAGCAGTGCGCCCACGACCCGCCCCGTCCGCGGGGTGGTGGACCGGGGGAGGGCCCGGGCCCGAAGCGCGTGTTCCACCGCGGAGCCGGCCCCGAGGAACAGGCTCGCCTTGAAGAGCGCGTGTCCGATGACGTGCACGAACGCGAGTCCGTAGGCGCCGAGCGCGCACGCGAGGAGCAGGAAGCCCATCTGTGCCGCGGTGGAGTGCACCAGCCGCCCCTTGACGTCGGCGCGGGTGAGCATCGCAAGCGTCGCGATGAGGAGCGTGATCGCCCCGGCGATTCCGGCGATCCAGGGACCCACTGTCGAGGGGACGGGGGAGAACCGCAGGAGGAGCAGAGCGCCCGCGTTCACGAATCCCGCGTGGAGGAGGGCGGAGACGGGAGTGGTCGTCGCGGCGGTGGCCGGGAGCCAGCCGTGCAGCGGGAACGATCCCGCCCGGGCGATCGCGGCGATCGCGACGAGTGCGCTGACGGCGGCCGCGGCGACGCCGTCGAGGCTGCCGAGGGCGGCGAGCGAGATCGACCCGGTCGAGGCTGTGGCGACGACGACGGCCGTCCAGAGCGCCGCGTCGCCGAGGAGGAGTGCCGCAGCGCTCTGCCGGACGGCGACGCGCGTCTGCGGACCCGAGCCCCCCGAGGCGATCAGGGCGACCGTGCTGAGCGTCGCCAGGGTCCATCCGACGGCCAGCAGCACGACGTCGTCCGCGGCGATGGCGGTCGTCGATCCGAGTGCCGCGAGCGACGAGAGGGCGAAGAAGCTGCGCGAGCGCGGGTCGCCGCGCAGGTGGCGGCTCGCGTACACCTGCACGACGACGGTGAGGGCGACGATGAGCAGCGCGAGCGCGGCGCCGGCCACGTCGCTGCGGTCGGCGAGGGCGCCCGCCAGGCCGAGCGTGGCGAGAGCCGCCGCGGCGACCCCGGGCCAGACGGCGAGCGAGCCTGGAGTGCGGTGACGCGCGGCATCCGGCAGGAGGGCGGCGACGACCGCGGCGAGGAGCGCGGCCGTCAGGAGCGGGGCGATCGGTGACATGCGCAGCATGTTACATGCAATGAAATGCGTGTGTCAAAACGCAGGCAATAAATAACACGTTCTTGAGTTCCGGTAGCGCCGATCACTAGGCTGTGGAGATGAACACCTGGACGTTCCTGACGAACCACGCCCACGTGTTCATCTACGTCTCCCGCGACCCGGGTGCCCGCGTCCGCGAGATCGCGGATGCCGTGGGCATCACTGAGCGCACGGCGCACGGCATCCTGGCCGACCTCGTCGACGCCGGCTACCTCAAGCGCGAGAAGGAGGGCCGGCGCAATCGCTACGAGTGCGTCGAGGACCTTCCGCTCCGCCACCCCGTCGAGAGCGACCACCCCGTGGGGGCGCTGCTGCAGGCTCTGCGGGGCTGAAGATCCGCGCGATCACAGCCCACAGCCCGCAGCCCGCAGCCGCTGCCGCGGGCGCGCTGCGAAGCGCGGGTGGCGGGGTTGACTCCTGTCGGGAACGAGGTGAGAAGACACTGGATGTCACGTAGCTCGTGAGGTTTCCAGTGGCCCGGGGCAACTTTGTGGTGATACTTTCCTGGCGACCCTTCGCGCGCAGGGTTTTACGCGTATCAGGGTGCTGACAGATCACGATTCCGAGGGATCGTCCTCTTCACCCCGATGTGCGGCGTGGACTCCGCGACATGGCCGAACGGCGCGACGGGATGGTTTTCACCTGCGAGGGTGGGGCTTCGTCGGCCGGGGTCGACGTCGCGTCGCGCGGTGGCAGCGTGGACGAGCCACTCGGGTACGGGCAGGAACTGCCAGTCGTTAGAGGATCCGTCTCGCCGGAGCTTCGCCTCTTTGCCGCGGCGTACGCCTACCCGCACCCAGGTCTCGCTGTCGCTTCCGACGGCATCACCGAGTCGAAGCTTGTGGTCGTCAGGCATAGCTCATCCACCCGGCATCACTTGGGTTTGACCGGTATCCGCTCAAACTCTTCGCGACATGTCGCGCAACGCGGCTTGTGCTCATGGTCTGCGGTCGGCACGAACCAGTGTCCGCACATCGCCTGCACCGCTTCGCCGTGTACGGATGCGTAGGCGATGTTGTCCCTTCGCGCGTAGTGAGCTATCGTGCCCAGGCGGACCTCGCCCGGCCGTGCGTCAGGTCCGACCTCACCGGACTCCGCGACGGCTCGTGCCGACGTGATCGTATCCTCCGTCAGAACCGTCCAGTGCGAAACCGCGTTGTCCTGGAGGGGGGCAGTCGTCCAGGTCTCGAACTGAGGGTCGATGGCGCTCTTCACGATGATGGACGCCTGTTCGCACAGGCGCGGGCTCTCCCAGTCCGCAGGCACGATCTCCACGACGAGCTCGTGGGCGACAGTTCCGTCCACATCGGTATGCACGACCATCATGGCCAAGGTCAGCAGTTCGCGACCCGAAGGGGAGAGCACAACGACGTCGTACGAGTTCTCGGGATCGTTGAGCGCGGTGTTCAGGAGCACGAGGGCAGTCAGGTGAAGCTGCAGCTTCCACGCGTCGCGGCGAGAGATCTTGTCCTCAACGGCTTCCACCTTGAAGTCCTCGGCCTGGGGAAGAAATCCATCGGAGCCGCCCCGACACCGGCGAGCGAACTCCGTGTAGAAATCCTCCGGTGATCCAGCTCGGTGATAGCCAGCGGCGCCGAGCCACGCCGTCTTCACCCCGGCCTTTTCGATGATGACGGCGGCGCCGCGCCATCGCGCCGAGTAGGTCTGCTTGAACCATTGATGGTCGTTGACTGCGCTGATGGTCTCGCGGAGGGTCCCACGGTCGTCGTCCCCAGCGAACTGTTCGTCGAAGGCGTGAACGAGCGGATGACGGAGCAGTGCGAGCGGTGGCAACAATCTGAGGTGTCGGCTGATGGCTGAGTCGGTGGTGTCCCCGGCCACCGCCTTCTGGGCAAGGACACGCAGCTCGCGAACGTTGTCGAAGTCTGCCGGCGTGGTCCACCCGGACGACAGATCCTCGGCAGCGCATTGCAATGTCACTCGCCGGCTACGCCCCATGACACCAGCATACGAACGTTGCCGACGCCAGAATCAGTCGAACTCGTCTAGCACTAGGTCGTCGAGGTCGTCGGTGTGCGCCGCGGCCTCAGCCATCCGCTTCTGCGTGGCAAGCATGCGGGCTCGGTACGCGACAAGGTCCGTTGCAGCAATGCGCCGGTCGCGTGCCCCTACGACATGATGCGCAAGCGCCCCGGAGTCGAGAATCTTGTAGAGATGAGTCCGGCTTACGCCCAGGAGCTTGGCTGCCTCGGACGGCGTGAAGTCGTCCTTCTCTGTCATGACGAAGGTGTCCTGGCCGCCACGGAGCGCATGCGACAGCGTCTCGAGAGTGGCTCGCAGAGGGCCGTCAGGGAGACGGTCGTAGCTTTCCTCGAGGATGTCGATCTCGGTTGTGGGCACGCGGGAAGCGTCGAGCCTAGGCATGGAAGATTCCTCTAATCCTGTGGCGGATGCGCGGAAGGCCGCTGGAGGATGCGGCGGGTGGGGTGATGCGGCGGACTGCTGGTTTTTACCGTCGTCGACGAATGCGCATGACCCAAGTGTCACATATGACACGAATTCCGTCAAATAGGCCATCCAGGCCGACCTGCATCCGTGGGCGTGTCCATCATGCATCTCAGCCGCGTCCGTATGGATCGCTGCATGGTTACCAACCTAGATCCAGATGTCACATATGACGCGTCAAGAATATTCTCTGCTATGCTAGATTCATGACAAACGCTGAGGCCCGTGGGGAGCTGCTCGAAGCCCTCCGCCTTTCGCGTGGACTGACCCAGACGGAGGTGGCTGCGGTGACCGGTATCTCGCAGGCCTCGCTGTCGAAGGCAGAGTCTGGGGCCGACCTCGACGAAGAGAAATGGGATGCACTTGCTGACCTGCTCGGGGTTCCGGTGTCCGCGTTCGCAGGGGTGACGTCCTCGGCTGCCCCCGCCCGCATCTTCCACCGCAAACTCAAGAGCACGCCAAAGGCGGCGGTGACAAAGGTCGCCGCCGAGCTCTCGCTCGTCCGGCTTCGCGTGCGCGACCTCATGGGTCAGCAGCGCACCACGCTGACCCTCCACGATCTCGACGACGGCTTCATCACGCCCCAGGAGGTTGCGCAGGACGTTCGGGAGGAACTCGGGCTCGGTGCTGGGCCTATTAAGAACCTCGTCGCCGTTCTCGAAGACGCCGGCGTGCTCGTGCTCCGCTGGCCGCTGGAGACGATTCAAGTTGACGCCATCGCCTCCTGGCAGGACGGTGAGGTGCCGGTCATCCTCGTCGGCGAGCACGTCCCCGCAGATCGACAAAGGTTCACTGTCGCTCACGAGCTCGGTCACGCGGTGATGCACGATTCTGAGGCCAACGCACCGCAGGAGAAGGAGGCCGACGCGTTCGCCGCCGAGTTCCTCGTCCCGGCCGCCTCTCTTGCGACGGAATGGCCAAGTCCCGCGACCCTTGAAACGCTCCTCCCGCTGAAGAAGCGCTGGGGTGTCTCGCTTGCCGCGCTCATCCGCCGCGGTCGTGACACCGACCTACTTACCGAAGATGAGTACCGCACGTGGAGCATCCAGCTGAGCACCAGCGGGATGCATCGCCGCGAACCCGACCCTACGGAGCGCGAAAACCCGACCGCGCTCGAAACCGCCATCCGCAAGAGCATCGACGCCGGCGCGAGCGTCGATGAACTTGCAAGCAGTGCCTTCATGTTCCCGCGCGAGTTCAGGCATACCTTCCTGCAGGAGTCATCATGATGTTCACTGTCATCGAAAACCCCAACACCGCCCCCTCCAGCGCGTTCCTCGCGCCGCGCTCCGTCGAAGTCGGTGATGCGCTTGCGCTGCTCGCAAACCGTCAGTTCCACGTGTGCGGCGTCAACATGCGTTATGAAGCCGGGCTCATCCGCGCTTTCGCCGGAGGCGCGTTCCTAGTTGGGAGGGACGCCCCGAAGTTCGCCCAGCAAATCCGGCGCGCGAACCCCAACCTGCCCGTCATCATCGAGCCCCTTGCGCTGAGTACTCACTGGGCCACAGAGGACGAGCCGTTCCTGCGCCGCGGAAGCGACAACACGTTCCAGCTGTCACTTGATGCCGAACTCGACTGGCAGCGGATGGACAGCGATCTCGCCATCACCCCGACGGGTCAGATCCGCAAGAACGACTCCGCCGCCCTCAAGGCTGCACTGCGCGAGGCCAACAAGCTCGACCGCGCCGATTTGCTGTTCGCGATCCCCGTCGCCGCGGGATGGCTGAGCGAGCCGCAGCTCACGAAGCAACTCATCGCCGTAATCAACCGCAGCCGCCACCCCGTTCTTCTTACGTTCACCGACCCCACCAACCCGGTCGGCAGCATGTCTCGTGCCCGCGCGTACCGTCAGATCTTCCAGGAGGCTACCGTCCCCGTCCTTGCGTACCGAGCCGACCTCGTCGGGTTCGACGCGCTCGCCCACGGTGCCATCGCCTCTGCTATCGGGTCGTATCCGAAGCTGCGGCGCCTCACGCCAGTCGGCGGACGAGGCGGTGCCATCGACCGTGAAGACATGTCGCCGCACATGATGATCACTGACATGCTGCGGATTGTTCGGTCCACACACATGCGTCGCGACTGGTTCGCTGGCGTCAACCCCATTCACTGTTTCTGCAGCATCTGCCGCGGTGAAGCCCTCGACCGCCTGCACGGCGAAGAGCCCGAACGTCGCATCGGGCACAACCACAACGTCGTCTCGCTCGACAGCCTCTATTCGCTTTACATCGACCTCGACGAGCCTGGCCGGCGAGCACTTTGGGCTCGTCAGGTAGCCGGAGCGCTCGACACCTACCCGCAGCTCGAGTCGCACATTGGTCGCCCACTCAAGGTTGACAACATCCTCGAAAAGGTGTGGGCGACGACGTCCTAGCCGAGGAGGTCGCGGTGCCGGCCATACACGAGCTCCGCGAATCGCCATCGCGCTGAGGACCAGCGCTCGGCGACGAAGGTTGCAGGCGCTAGCAGACGGCGGCCGTCGGCATCGATGAAACCGATCCCGTAGTGGGATGCTTCCGTGAGCGCGAGAGCGTTCGCAGCGCGTGAGGAATGCACCGTGCGCGGACCGTAGCCCGCCAACCGATGCGCGACGGAGCATCCGCGCTGGAGAGTCGCGGAGGAGATCTCGATGCCGAGGACGTCTACGACCGCGCCGATGCGGCGTCGCGCCCAAAGACCCCCGTCGGGGTCGCTGATGACAGTGGCAGCAGCCGACGAAGTGGGGTTGCGAAGTACGCGCTCGAAACGGGGGTCCACGGGCCCGATGCAGTCCGTGGGGAGGGTGAGGAGCGCGGCGAGGAGAAACTCGTTCGCAAACGCCCCAACGTTCGCGTCAATTCGCGCCTCATGCTCGCCAGGGTCCACGGTGTAGGTCACCGTCAGCTCCGCGCCGTCGAACACCCCCATGTGCCGGAACGCCTGACGAGATGCGCCGGGAACCTCCAACACCTCAAGCATCGGCGAGCTCCTGAGCTGCCCGCCAAAATGAGTGCGGCAGCCGACGGAACCGGACGGGCTCCGTCCTGACCTGACGTTCCAATCTCTCCATCAGTCCCACTCCTTCCAGGGTGACGAGGATACGCTGCACCGCCGACTGCCCGAGCTCGAGCTCCCTCTGCAACCTTTGCGAGTCGACGACGTCGTCCCCGTGGCTGATGACCCCCGCGACCCGCAACATATGCACGTTATTGAACAACAGCTTGGACCTAGCAGCGACGCTACCACTCACGCGGTTAGTGTAACCCGAAACCCGGGTTGCGAGTTACATGAAATGCCGGTGCCACCGCGCGCCCTCGGCTCGTCCAAGATCTGGGATTGACTTGAAGCATTGCGAATGCAGCAAGTGCGCATCCCCGACAATTTCGGCTCCGCGGTTGCGCCCTCGTCCGGCGAGCGCTAACGTGCAACCAAATGGTTAAACAAAATCTCCTCAACGACGCCGACATCGACCGCGTCTTCCATGCGCTCGCCGACGCGACGCGTCGCGACATCGTGCGACGCACGCTCATCGCGGAGCAGTCGGTGTCGGAGCTCGCGGCGGGGTACGCCATGTCGTTCGCCGCCGTGTCGAAGCACATCTCCGTGCTGGCCGAGGCGCGGCTCATCACCAAACGCGCGGAGGGAAGGGTGCGGCTCGTGCGTGCCGATCCCGCCGCGCTCGCGCGGGCGCAAGAACTGCTCCGTTCCTACGAAGATCTCTGGCGGGGCCGCATCGACCGGCTTGACGCCCTGTTGGCCGAACCCGCGCCCGCGAGGCCCGGCCGCGAAGACGCCGGGGACCCGGCATCCGTCCCTCCACCTGTGAACTGAACCGACGAAGGAGTCCGTCATGCCCGTCACATCCGTCGAGAGCGACGCCGAAGCGCTCACCATGACCCTGATCGCCGACTTCCCCGTCGGTCCCGAGCGGCTCTGGACCGTGTTCACCGACCCGCGTCAGCTCGAGCGCTTCTGGGGACCTCCCGGCTGGCCCGCCACCTTCGCCTCGTTCGACTTCGAACCGGGCGGCCGTGCCCGCTACTCGATGGCCAGTCCGACCGGCGAGATCGCCCGCGGCAGCTGGGAGTTCGTCGACATCGACGCTCCGCGGGGCTTCGAGGTCGTGGATTCGTTCGTCGACGAGGAGGGCGACCCGATCGAGGGGATGCCCGCGATGCGCATGACCTTCGCGTTCGACGAGACCGATACGGGGTCCCGCCTGACGAACATCACGTACTTCGACTCGCTCGACGCACTCGAGCAGCTCACCGCAATGGGCGCCGTCGAGGGTGCCACGCTCGCCATGAACCAGCTCGACGCGGTGCTCGTGGGGCTGCGGGAGTTCGCGCAGGGGAAGGGCACGCGGCTCGAGATCCTCGACGACCAGCACGTGCGTATCACGCGGGTCATCGACGGCCCGCGCGAGCTCGTCTGGCGTGCGCACACCGACCCCGACCTCATGCGGCGATGGATGCTCGGCCCCGACGGCTGGCGTATGAGTGTCAGCGAGGTCGACGTCTCGGTCGGAGGGACCTATCGCATCGCCTGGGAACCCGAAGAGGGCACCGAGGGCGAGCCGTTCGGGTTCGACGGCGAGACGCTGCTCATCGACGAGCCGCGCCGCATCGTGCAGACCGAGCACATGACCGGCACCGACTACCCCTCCACGACCAACGACCTCTCGTTCTACGAGGAGGACGGCGCGACCCTGGTCACGCTGCTCATCGAGTATCCGGATGCCGCCACCCGCGACGCCGTCCTCGCCACGGGCATGGTCGAGGGGATGGAGCAGAGCTTCCAGCGGATGGAGCGCGTGGTCATCGGG
>NZ_JARHXC010000231.1:0-6965 GCF_029222405.1 Microbacterium sp. Kw_RZR3
GCGTGCGCGTAGTCCCCGGTCGTCGCCTTCGACCCCTCCGACGGCTTCTCCGGCTTCTTCGCCAGGTTCCAGACCGCCTCGACATGCGCCTTCACCAGCCCGAACATGTTCAGCGACGCGCCGACGGTGATCTTCTTCCCCGCGACCTTCGAGTCGCCGCCAGCCTCCGTGACGACGCCCTCGAGCTCGACGCGGTGATACACGGACTCGGACGGCTTGTAGTAGCGGAAGACGTCGAGAGGGAGGGTGACAGCGTGGAACCCGGCGCGGCACACATCTACGGTGCCGGGGTGCTTGTAGGTCTGGCCTGCGGTGTACTGGAAGCCGCGGCAGCGCAGATCCTTGTCGAAACCCTTGAATGCGGTGATGGGGGTGCTCATGAGTGGTCTCCGTTGAAGTGGCGGCGAACGGTCGCATCGAACGCGTCAGCCTGGTCGGTGGTGTCGCCGGGGTTACGGTGGGCAGTGGTCCCACACGGGCACGAGAAGTCAGCGGTCACGAGGTCGCCTCCGGTTCGATCCGCTTGATCGCCTTCGTGCACTTTGAGCAGGACAGGACGATGTACCCGGACAACCAGTAGGTGCGGCACTTGCCGGAGCATGGGCGGACCTCGTGCTCGGGTCCGTCCGCCTGTGCACGGAAGATGATGGGTGAGCCGACACGAGGCTTCGGGGCGCGGGCGGTCATGAGCGCACCCACTTCGGGACCGGGCGCTCCGCGATGAAGATGCGGTCTGGATTGCCCTTTGCTCGCGCCTCCTCGATGCGGTAGAGCTCGAGGTCCGCATTGAGGTGCTCGCGCACGACTGTCGTGTAGTCGGCTAGCTGGGTGATCGCACCGTTCTCCGACTCTGCCGCGATCGTGTACTCCATGCGGGCAGCGTCGGTGACCGTCCCGTACGGGCGGACCTCGGCGGCCGGCCGCCAGAGAACGGCGACGCGCGGCGGGGCCGACTGCCACAGGACGGTGTGAGATTCCTCGGCGGGCGGGTCGCCGTTTGTGTCGAGGCAATCCCAGAGACCAGTGACGAGTTTGCGCCATACTTTGCCGCCGCCGTCCATGACAACCGACCGCGTGGGGAGCGACTCGAGAGCTTCCACGTCGGTCAGCGCTTCGCGTACGTCGTCGGCGGGCGGGGAGGACAGGACAGCTAGGGCGTCCGTCACCTCGCGGAGGCGGCGGTGGAGCTGACCCACGGACGGCTCGATATGCATCGCCAAGCATCGATCGGCGTCGGTGATGTCGCGGCGTGCGTCGGCGACGAGGCAGGCGATGTCGTGACAGCTCATGCTTGGGCTCGCTCTCGCACCTCAACCGGGATAGACGCCTGGAAATGCTGGGAGCGGAGCCACCGGCGGGGGTGGTGCTCGGCGTTGTGCCGGTGCGCCCACCGCTGCGCGCGGAGGAACGCCGGCGACAGAATCCACTCAAAAAGGGTGGCGTGGTACCAATCCTCGCAGGCGGGGCAGTAACCCATCCCCAGCGCCTCGTACGCGATCTCCCGCTCAGGGTGGACCGACAGGTAGGGGCGGGCTTCGTCGAACGTGCGCCGCATCTCGGGTGGCATGTCGCGGAATCGGATCGCGCGACGGTTCCACTCAACGCGAGCAGGTTCGAACGTGCGGCGTCTCGGCGGCTCCGGCGAGATTGTCTGCAGGAGCCGTTCGAGTGCCGCGCCCAGTGTCTTCTTGTTCAGGCGTGGGAAATGAGGGTGATCCGTCATGATGTGCCCTTCGGTCAGGATCGAAACGGTGGTGACGCGGGGGCGTCAGGGGTTGGGGGTGATGCGTTCCCGGTCGAGGGAACCGAGAGCATCCGGGTGCGTGTCCGGGATGGTCGCGAACCACGGCACCCGCGGACGGCGGGGGCGCGGCCACACGAGAGCCAGAAACACGAACGGGGACGCGCAGACAATCAGGTCCGCCGAGTTGAACGCGGGCGCCGCAGCAGCCGGAGCAACCAACGCCGCCACGATCACCACGCAGACGGCCAACATGAAACGGATCACGACGACACCTCGCGCGGGACGTACGCAGTGGGCAGGATCTCGTCCACCGAGGCGGGGTACATTCCGTACCGTTCCATCACGACGTCGCACGCGTCTTCCGGCGACTCGGCCTCCACCTTTACCGAGCGGCCAGGAAGAGCGCAGATGAACCGGGCGGTCACGAAGGCACCTCCTCGGGGAAGATGCAGCGACCGGCGATGATGCCCTCGTCGGTCTTGGCGATGTTCGTCAGCGTCTTGGTCGACTGGAAGTAGTCGCCGTTGACGAACCACGCGTGGGATGAGTTGGCGAACATCAGGATCCACACCTCACCTTCGGCCGCGTCGTGCCACGGCTTCGGCTCCGGGTGAGCATCGAAGTACCGGCGCGCAACCGCGAGCACCGTCGCAGGCACGTTCGGCTCGTGGTCTTCGCGATCAAGTAGCCACGAGGCGCCGTTCCTCTCGGCGACGACGCGGATGGGCGAGTACACGCCATCCCAGGCGCCGCCCGAGTAGACGACGAACACGGCGTCCTCAGGATCACGCCACCGGCCGACGCGTTCGTCAGCCTCCGCCTGGAAGAACTCACGCAATGCCTGCACGTCGTCGCCGCGTGCGCTTATGAACGGGTGCGCGAACTCCTTGGTGAGTGTGGTCAGCACGGGCACGTTCGATGCGTCGGTGGTCAGATGCACGGGGATGCCGTTGGATGCGGTGAAGGGGATGTTCACGACGCCACCCCCGACCACTTCTTGCCGCACACGCACCGGTGCTCGCCCTTGTGGGCGTGGTGCAGCTTGCAGACGTGCGCGTTCGACGATTTCGAAGCCGACGACTTGCACCTCGCGGCGACCTTCGGGACCGGGGTCACGCCGTCGCCGTACGTCTTGTCGCCCCACAGTTCGGATGAAGGAATGGTCACGACGCCACCTCCACAGCGGAGAGGACACCGAGCCGCACCCGGAGGCGCTCGAGACCCCGAGCGGTGACCCGAACCTGCGGTGCGACCGGTTGCAGGATCCCGTCATGGTCGACACGGGGAGGCATGGCCCGCTCCGACATGTACCCGGAGTCGATGGTCTTCGCGTACGGGCGCCACCGGCGAGCCTCGCCACGGTAGATCCACCCGATCTCACCGAGCTTGTCGAACAGGCGTTGCGGGCCCGTTTCGATGCCGGCGCGGTTCAGGATCGACGCGGCATCCGCGACCGAGTAGTCCCCCTCAGCAGACGCGAGCTCATCCCACGCCTCCGCTCGGGGGGCGAGGGCGGCAATCTGCTCGTCCTTGCGTTCGATGACACCCTGAGCGGTGACGAGCGCTCTCGCCATCAACTGCTCAGGAGACTCCTCGACGGGGGTGACGTACTCGCCGGTGCGACGAATCGCCGGGAGAACTTCCTCAAACACCCACCGCTCGAACCGGTCAGCCTGCGGGAGGTTGCTGTTCACGACCAGGCGGAGCATGTCCGGCTCCGAGAGAATGCGGAACTCCTGCACCCCACCGGCCGTGCGAAGGGGGTACCGCTTCGCGACCCCCTTGGTGTGCTTCGCGATCGCCGCAGCAGGGTTCACGTACCCGAGGACACGGGCAACGTCGTTCCCGACCCACCACGGCTCCCCGTCGATCACGACCGTGCGCACATCAGCACCATCGAAACGGAAGACAGACAGATCAGCGGTCATGACGCCACCACCCAGATCGCGAGCGCAACCACCGCGAGGGCGGTCAGGACACGACGGGCGGTACGCTTCCGCCCATGGCTGTCCAACTGCACTACTACGGATCCGTCTTCGACCTGTCGACGAAGTACGACGACGACCACTGGACGTACAAGATCCAGAACCATCTGACCGACGCTCGCGACTACCGGGATGGGGCGTGGCTCACGGTCCTTCTTGAGGACGGACGAACCGCGGAGCTTCTCGTCCCGGCCGACGGTCCCGTCGTTGTTGTCCGCGAGAACCGCTTCCAGCTCAACCCCAAGGCCTTCGACTGACGGGACCGCTTTGCGGTTGCGGATGTTGTACTCCTGCACCGCCTGCTCGTAGTGCTGCTCCGGGGAGGTGAGTCCGGTCGCCATCATGCGGCGACGGTCACGGCACGGTCCGCACATCGTCGTGGTCCCGAACGGGTGCGATGCGCAGAACGGGGTGGGGGCGGTCATGATGCCACCTCCGGCTTCTCGGCGCGAGCGATGTCGACCTTCAGCGCGGCGATCATGCGCTGCAGCTCGACGACGCGGGAGACGTTCGAGTCAGACAACGACGCCAGGCGGGCGCGGTCGATCGACCGGTGCGTGTTGCCGCCGACGGCGGCGCGGTCGTCGACCGTGGAGCGGGTGCGGCGGGCGTACTCCGCCTCGACACGCTCAAGCTGCGCTCGCATCTGCGGGAGGCGGGGGACGTTCCGTGCACGCCAGGCGGCTTCGGCGCGAGCGTTCGACGCCTTGGTCTTCGCGAGCCGCTTCTCGGCGCGTGCACGCTCGATCGGCAAGTGCTTGTCGCAGAAGCGGTAGATCGAGGTCACCTCAGCACGGCACATGCGGCCCTTGCTGTCAGACCCGATCCAGTACTCGCACAGGCGGAGCACGGTTGCGGCGGTGGGGGCGGTCATGATGCCACCGCCCACTGATCCATGTAGGCGTCGAGGTCTTCGCGGAAGACGATGACGTCTTTGCTCTTCTCGCTGTCCTTGCGCGCGATGAGCTTGTTGTCGCGGATAGCCTTCGCGATCTTGTACACGCTGACGCCGGCGTACTCGGCTGCTTCTTCGCGGCTGAATCCGCGCTTGATCGAGGTAGTCACTTGTCGTCCACTCCGAAGTCGGATGGGCGCTTGCCGGTGACAGCCGCGAGTCTGCGGAGTTCGTTGACGGTGAACTCGTCGCCGGTTCCCTGCAGTCTGCGGTGGAGGGTGGTCAGGGGAATGCCGGAGTCGGTGGCGGCGGTGCGCAGCGATCCGACAGATTCGTCGATCGCGGCTCTGACCGCCTCAGCCACGGTGCCCCGGGTCGCGGTGTGTTCCATACGGGTCAGATTACATCTGCCCCATTCGGAACACAAGTAGGGATGACGAATCCGCCGGGTTTAATGTGTTCCGTATGGAAAACGACGAGACCGACGACGCCTACAACAAGGCCGTCGCCCAGATCCTCCGAAACCGGAAGGAGGATATGGGTATCAGCTTCGACGCTCTCGCCGAGCAGTCAGGACTACCTCGCTCGACTGTCTCCCGCGTCATCTACGGCAGCCGCGACATCAAGGTCTACGCGCTGCGGCGGATCACTGCGGTACTCGAGATGTCCGCCACCGACGTGCTCGACGAGGCCGACAAGATCGTCACCAAATGAGCGGCTGTGCTCTGTCCGGCTTGGCGCGCGCTCAGCCACAGCTCCGTCACGGTCATCTGGTCAGTGGCCCCGTTGCCCATATCTTCTCCCGAGCTTCGAATCAATGTTCGAACACCGTACTCGACACCCCCGACATCGGAGCCGGACGTCCGGAAACCGCTGGGGTACACCTTCGGGTACACCAAAGGGGAGCCGATTCCTCGACTCCCCTTGTGTTTACTGTGCCCCCGACAGGAATCGAACCTGCGACCTTTGGTACCGGAAACCAACGCTCTATCCCCTGAGCTACGGAGGCGGACGGTCAAGGTTATCACCGCGCCACGACCGCCCCCGACGCCGCGGGGCCGGAGCGACCCGCGCGGCGCCGGGGCGCGGCATCCGGATCACTCGTCGCCGATGACGCCGATCCCGGTCGCCTGGTGGTCGACGTTCGGGTCGTCCTTCGTCGGGGCCTTCGACGCCTCGTCGGGGTCGTTCTCCTGGCTCGGCTTGACCGTGGGGTCGTCGCCGAGGTCGGCCGCGTCGTCGGCGGGTGCGGAGTTTTGGGGGTCGCTCATGGCATTCCTCTCGTCGCGTGTGCGTCCAGCCTGGCAAGGAGGCCGCGGGCGCTGCAGAGGCTTGACCGAGGGCGCGGCCGGGCCTATCGGCCGAACAGCGCCCGCACGCGACGGCCGAGAGACGGGGTGAGCACGACCGCGCGGCCGTTGACGTCGACGGTCACCGACGTCGCGCCGAACATCCCCGCGGGGACGGGGACCGCATCGCCGCGGACGTACGCCTCGGCCACGTCGACGTAGACGGCCAGGAGGCGGGCGCTCTCATCTTTCGACGAGGTGGCGTCGACGAGCTGCATACGGTGGCCGGTGTCGGTCTTGACCGAGAACCAGCGCGATCCCGGCGTCGAGACGACCGCCCAGCGTGCACCGCGGGCGAAACGCGCATGCGCGGCCCCGTCGCGAAGGTCCGTGGTCACCTCGAGGTCGGTGTGGGCCAAGGCGAGGATCTCGAGCATGGCCAGAGCCTCCGCCGCGGTGACGTAGTCGGCGCGATCGGCGCTCAAGCCGCCCCACTCGAATCGGCGCTCGCCCATGTCCCTCCCCGAATCGCGTTCCCCGAGCGTAACCCCGGTGAGGAGCGCGGCGGCGGGGCCCGGCATCCGGATCCGAAACCTGAACGGAAGCTGAGAGACCTCTACGATGAGCGCATGCTGACTTCGAGCCCGTCCATCACCGACCAGACCTCGATCTTCGCGCTGAGCGCGACCAACTCGCTCATCGGCCTCGCCGTCTACGTGCTGCTCGTCGTGGCGCTGTGGCGCGTGTTCACCAAGGCCGGGTACCCGGGGTGGCTCGCGATCATCCCGATCGTGAACGTCATCTTCCTGACGAAGATCGCGGGATTCTCGGGCTGGTTCGCACTGCTGTACATCATCCCGATCGTCGGGTTCGTGTTCTACATCATCGTGTCGATCCGCATCGGCCGCGCCTTCGGCCACGGCTGGTTCTTCTCGATCGTGCTGCTGGTGCTGCTGCACATCATCGGGTACCTGATTCTCGCCTTCAGCAGCGACACATACCGCGCTGAGCGCATCTGATCCCGATCGGGATGCCGAGGCGGAGGGCCCCGA
>NZ_JARHXC010000232.1:0-1730 GCF_029222405.1 Microbacterium sp. Kw_RZR3
GCGTGCGGGCTCGAGGGCCTCGCGCGCGGGCTCGAGGGCCTCGCGCGCGGGCTCGGGGTAAGTCGGGTGGAGCCCGACCTCGCGTGCGGGCTCGGGGGCAGCGGGACGCAGCTCGACCACGCGATCCGCGATCCACCGCGCGGACGGGCGGTGCGACACGAGCAGCACCCCGCGACCGGCGTCGGCCTCACGGCGCAGGGTCGTCCACAGGTGCGCTTCGGTCGTGGCATCCAGGGCGCTCGAGGGCTCGTCGAGCACGAGCACCGGCGCACCGGCGATGCGTGAGCGATACAGCGCTCGGGCCACGGCGACCCGCTGCGCCTGCCCACCGGAGAGGCCCGATCCGCCCGCGCCGAGCGGCGTCGCCGGATCGATGTCGGCGGCCGCGTCGGCCAGCGCTCGCGCTACGGCGACGGCATCGAGGGTCGACCCGAGCGCGACGTTCTCGCCGACCGTGCCCGACACGAGTCCGGGCCGCTGTCCCGCCCACGCGACCACGGCGCGCGCGTGGGAGACGGCCTCGCCACCCACGCGCACCTCGCCGTCATGCTCGGCGTACCCGAGCAGCGCGGCGATCAGCGACGACTTCCCGACTCCGCTCGGGCCGGTCACGAGCACGATCTCGCCCGGTCCCACCGACAGCGACACCGTCGGCATCCGGTGCACTCCGCGGTGCACACGCACCTCGCGCAGCGCCACCGTCGACCCGGTCGCCGAGGTCTCGGCATCCGGGGCGGGGGTCTTCCGGGCGGCATCGAGGGCGTCGAAGATCTCGCCCGTGGCCGCGACCCCCTCCGACGCCGCGTGGAACTGCACGCCGACCTGGCGCAGCGGAAGGTAGGCCTCGGGCGCGAGCAGCAGCACGAACAGGCCGACGAGCAGCGAGAGGTCGCCCGCGAGGAGCCGGAAGCCGATCGTCACGGCGATGATCGCGACGGAGATGGATGCCAAGAACTCGAGGGCGAAGCCCGAGAGGAACGACACGCGCAGCACCGTCATCGTCTCGCGCTTGTAGTCGCGCGTGACGGTCTCGATCGTGTCGGCGGCACGGTGCTGACGCCCGAACGCCTTGAGCGTACCCAGACCCTCGACCGTGTCGGCGAAGCGGGCGGCGAGCCTCCCGAGCGTGCGGTACTGCTTCTGCTGCACGGCACGGGTCGCCAGTCCGATCAGCACCATGAAGATCGGGATGAGCGGGATCGTGAGGACCACGATGAGGCCCGAGAGCGGATCGGCGAGGGTGATCGCCCCGATGAGGATCGGCATCGTGATCGCGGTCGCGACGAGCTGCGGAAGATAATGTCCGAAGTAGGCGTCGAGCGCCTCGAGTCCGTGCCCCGCGGTGGTCGCGAGCGACGCGGTGTTGCGCCCGGCCAGCCACCGGGGGCCGAGCCGGGCGACCGCGGCGACGAGCTTCTCACGCAGCTGCAGCGAGGCGACCGCCGCTCCGCGCGCCGACACGCGCTCCGACGCGACGATCAGCAGCCCGCGCAGGAGGACCAGGGATGCCGCCACCCCCACGTATCCCCACAGGTCCGCCGGTGGTCGCCCGCCGATCGCGCCGACGAGCGCCGAGGTCAACGCCCACGCGAAACCGACGATCACGCCGGTCTGCGCCAGCACGATCGCGGCGGTGATGACGAGGAACCCGCGGGCGGCCGTGGCGTAGCGCACGAGCCGCGGGTCCACGGGACGCATCTTCTCTGCTCCCACGTCACTCACGACAACGA
>NZ_JARHXC010000233.1:0-4222 GCF_029222405.1 Microbacterium sp. Kw_RZR3
GCGTTTATGCGGGTGGGGTGGGTGCTGCGCGGGGCGGGAGCGCGCCTGACCGACACCCACGACCGGGGCGCGACGCCCGCAACCGGGGCGCGACGCCCGCAACCGGGGCGCGTCGCCCGCAACCGGGGCGCGTCGCCCGCGGACAGGCGCGGGATGCCACCACCCCGGCGGCGACGCCCACCGCGCCGCCGCCGGAGTGGCATCCGTTCAGCGGCTGGAGTAGCCGCCGTCGATGGGGAGCGAGACGCCCGAGATCATGGCGGCGCCGTCGCTGAGAAGGAAGACGATCGGGGCGGCGATGTCGTCTTCGGTCGCCCACTTGTGCAGCGGCATCGCCTCGAGGAAGGGGCCCTCGATGTCGGGGCGCCCCCAGTACCAGGCCGACATCGGCGTCATGACGACGGTCGGGTTGACGCTGTTGACGCGGATGCCGTAGCCGCCCAGTTCGAGGGCCGAGACGCGCGTGATGTTGTCGAGCGCGGCTTTCGACGAGCCGTACGAGATGTGCCCGGTGAGGGCGACGAGGCTGGCCTGGCTCGAGACGTTGACGATCGCGCCGCCCTTGCCGACGCGGATCATCTCGCGCGACGCGTACTTGGTCACCAACAGCGAACCGCGCGCGTTGATGCTCATGACCTTGTCGAAGACATCGATGTCGGTCTCCATGGGGGTGGCGATCTCGCCGCCCCACCCACCGCAGTTCACGACGCCGTAGATGTCGCGGCCCTCGATGGCCGTGCGGATCTCGTCCTCGGACTCGAGGTCGAACACGACGGGCTCGGCGCCGGTCTCGGCGGCGATCGCGGCGACGCTGTCGGCCGTGCGGCCGGCCGCGAGCACGGTGGCGCCCGCCGCGACGAGGTGGCGCACGGTCGCGCCGCCGATACCGCCACCGGCGCCGGTGACGAGGATGGTGCGGTCGGTGAGTTCGGTCATGGGAGGGCTCTTTCGCGGGTCCTGGAGGCAAGGACGACGGCGGTGTCGTCGCGGCCCATGATAACCACAGAATCACGCGGATGACTTCGGTGTCATGACGAATTGATCACGGGTGTTGACACCGGTGACATGGCGGGCTTACCGTAACCGGAGTTCGACCGGCGGCCATCCCCGCCGGACACGCTCCACAGACGCAGCGCTCCGACGTGCGGCGTCGCCCGGAAGGACCACACCGCCGTGACCCACACCCCGCCCACTGCCGCGACGCCCGCCGCCGCGACCCTGCGCCTCGACGATCTCGTCACCCGAGCGCGCCGGCTGGTCGACTCGGGCGAGCGTCGCGTTCTCGGGCTCACGGGCACCCCGGGCGCGGGCAAGTCCACCGTCAGCGACGCGTTGCTCGCCGCTCTCGGCGCCGACGCCGTTCTCGTCGGCATGGACGGCTTCCACCTCGCGAACGAGGAGCTCGTACGGCTCGGCCGCCGGGACCGGAAGGGCGCCCCCGACACATTCGACGTCGAGGGCTACATCGCTCTGCTCGATCGCATCCGCGCCGGCCACGCGGTGTACGCCCCGCGCTTCGACCGCGACCTCGAGGAGTCGATCGGCTCCGCGGTCCTCGTCCCGGCCGACGTCCCGCTGGTCATCACCGAGGGCAACTACCTGCTGCACGACGCTCTCGGGTGGGATGCCGTGGCATCCCGTCTCGACGAGGCCTGGTTCCTCGACGTCGACGCCGACGCGCGCCGCGACCGCCTCGTGGCGCGCCGCCTCTCGCACGGCCACCCCCGGGAAGAGGCTGTCGCCTGGGTCCGCGACGTCGACGAAGCCAACGCCCTCATCGTCGAGCGGGGCCGCCACCGCGCCGATCTCGTCATCACCGTCACCGACGCTCCCAGCCGGGTCGTCGGACATCACGAAGGAGCTTCCTCATGAGCACCACCACGACCACCCCGGTGCTGCAGGCGCGGGGCCTGTCGCGCCAGTTCGGATCCGTCCGCGCCCTCAACAACGTCGATTTCGAGGTCTACCCGGGCGAGGTCACCGCGCTCATCGGCGACAACGGCGCGGGCAAGTCCACGCTCGTGAAAGCGCTGTCGGGAAACCTCGCGGTCGACGAGGGCGAGATCCTCTTCGACGGCAAGCCGATCGACATGTCGAACCCGCAGGTCGCGTCGTCGCTCGGCATCGAGACCGTCTACCAGGACCTCGCCCTCGCCCCCCACCTCGACCCGGTGCAGAACATGTACCTGGGTCGGGAGATCCGTCGCCCCGGGCTGGCCGGTGCTCTCGGCTTCATGAAGACCAAGGACATGGCCAAGGCCTCGCGCGCCGCGTTCGACGAGCTGGGTGCCACGGTCCGCAGCCTGACCTCCCCCGTCGGCGAGATGTCGGGCGGACAGCGCCAGGCCATCGCGATCGCCCGCGCGGTGCACTGGGCCTCGCGCGTGGTCTTCCTCGACGAGCCGACCGCCGCGCTCGGCGTGCGTCAGACGAAGAACGTGCTCGAGACCATCCGCCGGGTACGTGACAAGGGCATCGCCGTGGTCTTCATCTCGCACTCGATGCCGCACGTCATCGACGTCTCCGACCGCATCCAGGTCCTGCGCCTGGGCACCCGCGTCGCGAACATCAACGCGAAAGACACCTCCATGGAAGAACTCGTCGGGCTCATGACCGGCGCCGTCACGAAGGACGACCAGAAGTGAGCACCACGACTCCCCCCACCGAGACCGTCGCGATCGGCACGCTCGACGACAACCAGAGAATCAACCCGGTCCGCCGGGTCCTGCGCACCCAGGCGTTCCAGATCCTCCTGGTACTGCTAGCGATCATCATCGTCTTCAGCATCATCGCGCCCGACTCGTTCGCGCAGTGGACCAACTTCCGCCTGATCATCCAGAACGCCTCGATCCTCGCCGTCCTCGCGGTCGGCATGACCTACGTGATCATCACCGCCGGCATCGACCTGTCGGTGGGGTCGGTCCTCGTGTTCTCCGGCGTCGTCGCCGCGATCGTCATGCGGGCGATGGGCGGCGAGGGCTGGGGCGTCGCGATCGTCGGCATCCTCGTCGCGATCCTCAGCGGAGTGTGCTGGGGGCTGCTGAACGGCTTCCTCATCGCGAAGGCGAAGATCCCGCCGCTCATCGTCACGCTGGGCTCGCTCGGCATGGCCCTGGGGCTGGCGCAGATTCTCACCGGCGGCGTCGATATCCGCGACGTGCCCACGGTGCTGACCGTCTCGATCGGCTACGGCAACGTGTTCGGTAGCGTCCCGATCATCAGCGTCATCGCGCTCGTCGTCGTCGTGGTCGGCGCGATCGTGCTGCACTTCACCCGATTCGGCCTGTACACGCTGGCCGTCGGGTCGAGCGAGATCGCTGCCCGTCGCGTCGGTGTCAAGGTCGACGCTCAGCTGATCAAGATCTACACGATCTCGGGTGCCCTGGCCGGGCTCGGCGGCATCCTGTCGCTCTCGCAGTTCTCGACGACAGCGATCGCCGGTCAGTCACAGACCAACCTCAACGTCATCGCCGCGGTCGTGATCGGCGGCACCTCGCTCTTCGGCGGGGTCGGCACGATCATGGGCACGGTCGTGGGCCTCTTCATCCCGGCGGTGCTGCAGAACGGCTTCGTCATCACCGGTGTCCAGCCCTTCTGGCAGCAGGTCGCCGTCGGCGCGGTGCTGATCGCCGCGGTCTACGTCGACCAGGTCCGCCGCTCGGCCGCCATGCGCGGCAACACCCAGAGCCTCTGGCGCAAGTTCGTCAGCGGAGGTCGGCGCGGCTGAGCCGCGGCGGCATCCCTTCCCCACCCACACAACACCCCACAACCCGAACCAAGAAACGGTGATCACAATGAAGTGGAACAGCAAGGCGACCGCACTGACGGTCTTCGGCATCGCAGCGACTCTGACCCTCGCGGGCTGTTCGGGCGGAGCCTCCTCCGGTGGAGCCTCGGCCGGCGCAGACGGCTACAAGATCGCGTTCGTGCAGGGCGTCGCCGGGGATGAGTTCTACATCTCCATGCAGTGCGGCATCGAAGCCGAAGCCAAGGCCGAAGGCGCCACCGTCACCACCCAGGGCCCCGAGAAGTTCGACCCCACCCTGCAAAAGCCCATCGTCGACGCCGTGGTCGCGTCCAAGCCCGACGCGCTGCTGATCGCGCCGACCGACGTGTCCGCCATGCAGGCGCCCATCGCGGCGGCCGAAGCCGCCGGCATCAAGGTGGTGTTGGTCGACACGACCCTGGAGGACCCCTCGGGTGCGGTGTCGCAGATCTCCAG
>NZ_JARHXC010000234.1:0-2510 GCF_029222405.1 Microbacterium sp. Kw_RZR3
GCTCAAGACGACGTGTCGGCATCGTCGTGCCGTCCCGGCGAACCCGACCCGGGAGACGATCCCCGTGTGAGGATGAGGGGACGGGAGGTACGCCATGTCGGACACGCTGCACGCGGTCACGCTCGTCGTGGACATGCCCATCACCAAGCTCGACGCGCTCGACGTCATCGCCTTCGCCGCCGACGGGGGCATCGAGGATGCGGGCACCTCCCGCCCCCGTGTCTGGCTCGCCCCGCACGCCTGGGCCGAAGTCGAGATCCCGAAGTTCGCCGACCCGCCGCCTTTCGCGATCGACGTCTACTCCGACGTGTCGAGGGAGGTCGCGTGGGCGCAGGCACGACGCCTGCAAGACGCGCTCGAACGCCTCGGGTGGGAGGTCGAACCCCCGCGGGGGCTCACGCGCTGACCCTTCGGCCCCATGTGGTCGGCGATGACGACGTCAGTCCGACAGATCGGTCAGAACGGCACTGCGCTCCCAGAGCTGTCGCGCGATCACCGGGTCGTCGGCGATGCGGTTCGTCTTGGCGGGCTTGTTGTTCGCGTAGAAGCCGCCCGGCTCCCAGTCGACACCGGGCTTGCCGAGGGCGAGCCACGTCAACCGCGCTCCGCCGACCGAGGTCGAGGTCATCAACCGCTTCACGAGCGGACCGGAATACAAGAACTTCCACGGCCCGTCGCTCGACGAGCCGAAGTTCGAGGCGATGACACCGGGGTGGAACGCCACGACCGAGACGCCGAACTCGCCGAAGCGCCGGTTCAGCTCCTTCGTGAACAGCACGTTCGCGAGCTTCGCGTTGCCGTACGCCGCCGTGGAGGAGTAGTGCCGCTCACCCTGCAAGTCGTCGATGTCGAAGCGCGGAAAGAGCTTCGCGGCGGCGCTCGAGGTCTGGATCACGGATGCCCGCGAGTCGACGAGCCGCTCCCGCAGCAGGTTGGTGAGCAGGAACGGAGCGAGGTGGTTCACCTGGAACGTCGTCTCGTACCCGTCGGTCGTGAGGGTACGCCGGCCGAACACTCCCCCGGCGTTGTTCGCCAGCACGTCGATGCGCGGGTATCGCTCGAGAAGGGATGCCGCGAGCTCGCGCACCTGCGCCAGGTCGGTGAAGTCCGCGACGAAGGAATCGACACCGAGGGTCCGCGCGACCCGAGCGGTCTTCTCGGGATTGCGGCCGACGACCACCACCTCTTCACCGAGATCGTTCAGCTGCTTCGCCGACGCGGCACCGATGCCGTCGCTGGCGCCGGTGATGACGATGGTGCGGGTCATGCGTACCTCCTGGTCGATGAGCGCCACGCTAATGCGCGCGCCAATGAGAACCACGGGGCTTGCCCTCGGCATCCGGGACTCCTGAGAACTCACAGCCCGCTCCCAGCCCCGAGGGACCAAAAAGCGCGGGCGCCGCGTTCTCTTGTGTGACGCCCGCTTCCGGGCGTCGAGACGAGAGGATACGAACCGTGAGCACGGAGTACCGGAAGACGTCGGAGGCGCTGGGCCGCCTCACCGACCGCCAGTTCGCCGTCACGCAGGACGACGCCACCGAGCCGCCGTTCCGCAACGAGTACTGGGACAACCACGAGGACGGCATCTACGTCGATGTCGTGTCAGGACAGCCGCTGTTCTCCTCGACAGACAAGTTCGAGAGCGGCTCGGGCTGGCCGAGCTTCACCAAGCCGATCGATGACGACGCCGTCGTGACCAAGACGGATCGGAGTCTGTGGATGACGCGCACCGAGGTGCGCTCGGCGGGAGCCGACAGCCACCTGGGCCACCTCTTCGACGACGGCCCTCGCCAGGCCGGCGGGCTGAGATACTGCATGAACTCGGCCGCCCTCCGATTCGTGCCCGTCGCCGAGCTCGAGGCGCAGGGATACGGCGCCTACCGCGCACTGTTCCCGGAGAGCCGCGCCTGATGAACCTCTTCTCTTTCCGCAACCGCAAAAGGAGCCACACCATGACCAGCGGACCCACCGACACCGGCGAGATCACCCGCCGCCCCGGCACCGAGACCGCCGTCCTCGCCGGCGGCTGCTTCTGGGGCGTCGAAGACCTCATCCGCCGGCAGCCCGGCGTGCTCGACACACGCGTCGGCTACACCGGCGGCCAGAACGACCACGCCACCTACCGCAACCACCCCGGTCACGCGGAGGCCGTCGAGATCGTCTTCGACCCGACCCGGACGTCGTACCGCGACATCCTGGCGTTCTTCTTCCAGATCCACGACCCCTCGACGCTGAACCGTCAGGGCAACGACATCGGCACGAGCTACCGCTCGGCGATCTTCCCGCTCTCCCCCGAGCAGGAGCAGGTCGCCCGCGACACGATCGCCGACGTCGACGCGTCGGGTATCTGGCCCGCGAAGGTCGTCACGACGATCGAGCCCGAGGCGCCCTTCTGGGAGGCCGAGCCCGAGCACCAGGACTACCTCGTGCGCATCCCGAACGGGTACACGTGCCATTTCGTGCGTCCCGGTTGGGTGCTGCCCAAGCGTGAGGAAGCGTCGGCGTAAGTC
>NZ_JARHXC010000235.1:0-1298 GCF_029222405.1 Microbacterium sp. Kw_RZR3
GCTCAGGGACCTCGCGTGGGCTCAGGGACCTCGCGCGGGCTCAGGGACCTCGCGCGGGCTCAGGGACCTCGCGCGGGCTCAACGAGCTCGTGGGGCTCCACCGAGCCGCTCGGCGAGCGCGCGGCCCGCGGCGCGCAGCCACCGGGCGGGGTCGGCGAGCGCGGCGGCGGGGGATCCCGCCAGGTCGGTGAGCGCGACCGTGGTGCGGAACATCGACGTGTCGGCATCCGGAGCGATCCGCCCCGCGACGAGCAGCACCGGACGGTCTCCGGCGAGGGCCGCGAGACGGCCGGGGACCTTCCCGGCCGCGGAGCTCGCGTCGAACGCGCCCTCGCCGGTGACCACGACGTCGGCGCGCTCGACGGCGTCGCGCACCCCGATGAGCTCGGCGACAGCCTCGGCCCCGGGAACGAGCTCGGCACCCCATGCCTGGAGCGCCGCCCCGGTTCCACCGGCGGCTCCGGCCCCGGGTGCGAGAGCGTCGGTGTCGAGCAGCTCGGCGGCGCGGCCGAGGGCGGCGTCCGCCTCGGCGAGGTCGACCAGGCCCTTCTGCGGGCCGAACACCGCGGCCGCACCCGTCGCGCCGACGAGCGGGCTGCGGACGTCGGTCAGCACCGTCGCTCCGCCGGACGGGGGTGGCCGCAAGCCCGAGCGATCGAGGCGGACGGCGCCGCGCAGACCCCGCAAGCCGGTCGCGACGGGGGTGCCGGTGGCATCCGTGATCCGGGCACCGAGGGCCGTGAGGGCCCCGAATCCTGCGTCGGTCGAGGCGCTCGAACCGATGCCGAGCACGAGCCGCGAGACCCCGTGATCGAGGGCGGCGGCGATCGCCTCGCCGAAGCCGCGGGTGTCGGCGTCGAGCGGGCGGAGGTCGCCGCCCAGCAGCTCGATTCCCGACGTGGACGCCAGCTCGACCACCCCCGTTCCGTGCGGCACGGCGGCGGTGGGAGGGAGGAGGACCCAGGATGCCGCGGCCTCGCGGCCGTGCGGGCCGACCACGCGCACCGGCATGCGTCGCGCACCGGGAACCGCCGCGAGGAAGGCGTCAGCGGTGCCCTCTCCCCCGTCCGCCATGGGGCGCTCGATCGTGGCGTCGGTGGGCCGGGCGTCGCGCCATCCCGCGGCGAGCGCCGCGGCGGCGTCGGCCGCGGTGATCGAGCCCTTGAAGCCGTCGGGCGCGAGCAGCACGGTGGTCACGCGCCGACCTTAGCCGGTCGGCATCCGTGGTGCCGGGGCCCTGCGCCCGCGCCCGTCCCGCGCACGCCCCCGCCGTTGAGTGTCCAGGACACGCCGTAATG
>NZ_JARHXC010000236.1:0-3262 GCF_029222405.1 Microbacterium sp. Kw_RZR3
GCTGACGCAGCCCCCGCTGAGCCTGTCGAAGCGTTCGCGTAGGTCGCGAAGAAGTACCACGCGTTCCACAGCGGCAGCAGGAACTCACGCACGCCCGAGCGGATTCCCTCCTCGGTCACGACGAGGTTGCCACCCCGCAACACGCTCGAAGACATCAGGAACCACCGCATCGCGTCCGAGCCGTCGCGATCGAAGACCTCGCGCACGTCGGGGTAGTTGCGCAGCGACTTCGACATCTTCTGCCCGTCGTTGCCGAGCACGATGCCATGGCACGACACGCCCGTGTACGCCGGGCGGTCGAACAGTGCGGTCGAGAGCACGTGCATGACGTAGAACCAACCGCGGGTCTGCCCGATGTACTCGACGATGAAGTCGGCGGGGGCGTGCTCGTCGAACCACTCGTGGTTCTCGAACGGGTAGTGCACCTGCGCGAACGGCATCGAGCCCGAGTCGAACCACACGTCGAGCACGTCCTCGATGCGGCGCATCGTGGACTTACCCGTCGGGTCGTCGGGGTTCGGGCGCGTGAGGTCGTCGATGTAGGGACGGTGAAGGTCGACCTCGCCGTCGGCGTTCACCGGCAGGCGGCCGAAGTCGGCCTCCATATCGGCGAGCGATCCGTAGACATCGACGCGCGGGTGGTTCGGGTCGTCGCTCTTCCACACCGGGATCGGCGAGCCCCAGTAGCGGTTGCGGCTGATGGACCAGTCGCGGGCCCCCTCGAGCCACTTGCCGAACTGGCCCTCCTTGACGTTCTCGGGCACCCAGGTGATGCGCTGGTTGTTCGCCAGCAGATCGTCTTTGAACTCGGTCACGCGCACGAACCAGCTCGACACGGCCTTGTAGATGAGGGGGTTCCGGCAGCGCCAGCAGTGCGGGTACGAGTGCTCGTACGACGCCTCGCGCAAGAGGCGGCCACCCTGCTTCAGCAGGCGGATGAGCGGCCGGTTGGCCTCCATCCACAGCTCCCCCGCGACGTCGGTCACGGCCGACAGGAACCGGCCGCCGTCGTCGAGCGAGATGATCGTCGGCAGGCCCGCGGCATCCGCGAGGCGCTTGTCGTCCTCGCCGTAGGCGGGGGCCTGGTGCACGATGCCTGTGCCGTCGCTCACCGTGACGTAGTCGTCGACGAGGATTCTCCAGGCGTCCTGCGTGCCCCACGTCTCGGCGTCGGCGTAGTAGTCGAAGAGGCGGTCGTACGAAACACCCTCGAGCTCGGCGCCCAGGACCGTCGTCTGCACGGCCGCGCGGGCGGCATCCGCACTCTCGTACCCGAGATCCTTCGCGTAGTTCGGCAGCAGATCCTCGGCGAGCAGGTAGCGGTGCGCAACGGCCTCGAACGCCTCGTCGGGCGTGCCGTCGGGGGTCGTGTGCACGTCGGCAGCACCGTTCGGGCCGCCCTCGATGACGGCGTATCGGATGCCGGGACCCACCGCGAGCGCGAGGTTCGTCGGAAGCGTCCACGGCGTCGTCGTCCATGCGAGCGCCCGGACACCGGTGAGACCCAGCGCCTCGGCCTTCGCCCCGACGAGCGGGAACGTCACGGTGACGGAGGGGTCCTGCCGCATCTTGTAGACGTCGTCGTCCATGCGCAGCTCGTGCGTCGACAGGGGCGTCTCGTCGCGCCAGCAATACGGCAGCACGCGGTACCCCTCGTACGCGAGGCCCTTGTCGTGCAGGGTCTTGAAGGCCCACAGGACGCTCTCCATGTAGGTCGTGTCGAGCGTCTTGTAGCCGCGCTCGAAGTCGACCCACCGGGCCTGACGGGTGACATAGTCCTGCCACTCGCGCGTGTACTCGAGCACTGACTCGCGGGCCTTCGCGTTGAAGGTCGCGACGCCCATGCGCTCGATCTCGTCCTTCTCGGTGATCCCGAGCTGCTTCATGGCCTCGAGCTCGGCCGGGAGGCCGTGGGTGTCCCAGCCGAAGACGCGGTCGACCTTCTTGCCGCGCATCGTCTGGAAGCGCGGGAAGACGTCCTTGGCGTACCCGGTGAGCAGGTGCCCGTAGTGCGGGAGGCCGTTGGCGAAGGGCGGGCCGTCGTAGAAGACCCACTCCTCGGCGCCCTCGCGGTTCGCGATCGAGGCGCGGAAGGTGTCGTCGGCCGCCCAGAACGCGAGGGTGTCGCGCTCGATGTCCGGGAAGCGCGGGCTGGGAACGACGGATGCCGTGCCCGCGGCGCTGGCGTCAGCTGCGGGGCCGAAGGATGAGGGGCGAGGGTAGGTCATGTCTCTCCGCGGGTCGAGGTCTCCTCGCCGGGACGATCCGTACGGACCGCGGTACCACCCTGCGTTGTGTCGGACCCTTCGACAGGCTCAGGGACCCCCTTCGACAGGCTCAGGGACCCCCTTCGACAGGCTCAGGGACCGACACCGCTCTCACTGCGGCTGTGACGGGCCTGCCCCGCGCGGTTCTAGTCCGGGCCATGACCCGTTTCTTCCGCGAGCTCCCCGGTGATGGCCGGATCGGTGCTGATCCCCCCATTCTACGCGCTCGTCCCGCTCCCCGCTGCGCCCCGCCGCGCCCCCGTCGAGTGTCCAGGAAACGCCGTTATGCCGGAGAGAGTTGCGGCGTTTCCTGGACACTCAACGCCCGGTCGGCGGGGCGGCGGGTGCGGACGAGGAGGCGGCGAGGAGCTCTTGGGTGAAGGGATGCCGGGGCTCGGCGAAGACGCACGGCACGGGGCCCGACTCGACCACGCGGCCGTCCTTCATCACGAGCACGTCGTCGGCGATGCCCGCCACGACGTCGAGGTCATGCGTGATGAACACCATCGCGAGATCGCGCTCACGCTGGAGAACTCGAAGGCGGTCGAGGATACGCGCGCGGACGGTGGCGTCGAGCGCCGAGACCGGCTCGTCGAGGACGAGGAGGTCGGGATCCGTCGCCAGCGCGCGAGCGATCGCGACCCGCTGCCGTTGTCCGCCCGACAGCTGCGCCGGCAGTCGTCGCCCGAAGCCGGCCCCCAGACCGACCTCGTGCAGCAGCGCATCGACCTCGGCGCGGCGGCGCGGACGTGGGACCCCGGCCGCAGCGACCGCCTCCCCCACCGTGCGGGCGACGCTCCAGCGCGGATCGAGCGCACCCCAGGGGTTCTGCTGCACGAGTTGTACGCGGCGCCGAGCAGCACCGCGTGCCGCGTGGGGCGACCAGGGGCGTCCGTCGAACGTGAGGCTTCCGGCATCCGGGGCGCTCACTCCGACGATGAGTCGGGCGAGCGTCGTCTTGCCCGATCCCGATTCGCCGACGATCGCGAGGGTCC
>NZ_JARHXC010000237.1:0-27279 GCF_029222405.1 Microbacterium sp. Kw_RZR3
GCTGCCGCGGTAGCCCGTGGCTTCGACGGGCTCAGCCACCCCTGCCGGGTCAGGCGGGATCGAGGCGCAGGACGGCGGGGGATTCGCCGAGCTTCAGGTCGTCGACGATGCGCACCGTCCGGGCGATGGCATCGACGTCGCCGATGACCGTGCCGAAGCGCTCGCGGTCGGAGCAGACTGCGGTGACCGTCACGAAGTGCGAGCCCGTGTCCCACGTGTACGTCGCGAACGGCGGTGTCTTCGGGTCGGTCGGCAGCGGCATCGCGAGCTTCTCGCCGACGCCGAGGTAGGTGCTGCGGAACGACTCGGTGTCGTCGTACTCCATCGGCATCATCGCCCGCGCGGTGCGCAGTTGCGGCGTCGCCTCCTGCAGCTGCGCCATGACGACGAGCAGCTCGGGGTCGCTCTTCCACACCCACACGAGCACCCGCCCGGCCGCTCGGCGCATGAGCAGGGGAGCGGCCTGGCTGAGGATCCATGCGAAAGCTCCGCCGCCGGGGCGAGGAGTCGAGCCCGCGGCCGTGTTCGCCTGGTTCAACAGCATGCCGATCGCGGCTTTGCGGTGGCGGCGGCCACGGAATCCGAGAGAGCCCGTCACGGGCACCCAGCGGTCGGCGGGGGCGTCGGCCTGCAGTCGGGACATGGGTCCAGCCTAGAAGGAGCAACCGCGTGGGGTCAGTCCCCGTCCAGGCTCACCACGACGGAATCGGCCGGCAGCGGGTCGCCGGTCTCGAGCCGCACGACGTCGAAACGCGCCGCGTCGACGGTGGGTGCGCAGAGGACCGCGATCGCGGCATCCGATAGCCGTGCGCCGACGGCGACGACAGTGAGAGTGGGCCGACTCTCGGATGCCATGAGGTTGACGGCATGACACGGGCGGTCGAGCGCCAGCAGGCGTGTCGTCGCGTCCCCGTCGAACCGCGCGATCTCGCCGTGGCGGACGTCGAGCTCTTCGCCGTCGACCTCGAGGCGGACGCCGCCGCCCCACGGCACGAACGTGCGGTGCAGGCCGGGGAAGGACGAGAAGGCGGCAGGGCCGTCGAGTCGCGCGACGCTCAGTCGCCAGGAGGTCTCGGTGAAGAGCGGCCACGTCTGCCCCCGCCCATTGCGCCATGGTGTCGCGGGTGTCTCGGCGAAGCGGCGGATCACGGTGGCCATACCGGCACGGTAGTCCCCGAACTATTGCCATTCTGTGGCAATCGCGTTTTACTCGCTGGAAACATGAACAGCGGGGCCGCGTAACAGCGGCCGCATAACGTCACTCGCAACGAAGGGAGGACCCATGGCCGAAACACCCACCCGCACCGTCGACCGGGCGCTGTCGCTGCTGGGGACCGTCTGCGATTCCGGACCGATCACCCTGGCCGACGCGGCCCGCGCCGCCGAGCTGTCCGCGAGCACCGCTCTCCGACTGCTGCGCACGCTCGAGGCCCAGGAGTTCGTCCGCCGTGTCGCCGACGGCCGCTACGCCGCCGGAGCGCGCATCGTGCAGCTCGGTGCCCTCGCCCTGTCGAACGACTCGCTGGTCTCGCTCGCCGAACCCGCCCTCGCCCGCGTCGTCGCCGAGACGGGTGAATCCTGCTACCTCGCCGTCCGCGGGGCGGGTGACACGGCCCTCTACATCGCGATCGTCGAGGGAACGCACTCCATCCGCCACGCGAGCTGGGTGGGCCGGACGATCCCGCTGCACGGGTCCGCGGCCGGTGCGGTGCTCGAGGGGCAGACCGGTGAGGCCGGCTACGTCGTCGTCATGCAGGGCGTCGAGGACGACGTCACCGCGATCGCCGCCCCGATCGTCGTGGGCGGGCGCGTTGTGGCATCCCTCTCCGTCGTCGTCCCGAGCTACCGCACGACCGACGTCAAGAACGCGGCGATCGGACGCCTGCTCGTCGCCGAGAGTCTGTCGATCCTGGCGCACCCCGAACTTCCCGCTGCGGCCGAGGAGCGCGCTCGATGATCACCTTCCAGAACGTCACCAAGCGCTACGGCGACACGGTCGCGGTCGACGACCTGCAGCTCGTGGCGCCGTCCGGAAAGCTCACGATCCTCGTCGGCCCGTCGGGATGCGGCAAGACGACCTCGTTGCGGATGGTCAACCGGCTCATCCGGCCGACCTCCGGCGACATCCTGCTCGACGGGGAGTCGACAGCGGGCATGGACGTCGCCGCCCTCCGCCGCCGGATCGGCTACGTCATCCAGCACGCGGGGCTGTTCCCGCACCGCACGATCGCCGACAACATCGCCACGACCCCGCGGCTGGCGGGCGTGCCCGCGAAGCAGGCGCGAAGCCGCGCGATCGAGCTGATGGAACGCGTCGGACTCCCGGCCTCGTTCGCCTCGCGGTATCCCTGGCAGCTGTCCGGCGGGCAGCAGCAGCGCGTCGGCGTCGCCCGTGCCCTCGCGGCCGACCCCGCCTTCATGCTGATGGACGAACCGTTCAGCGCCGTCGACCCCGTCGTCCGCGCGCAGTTGCAGGACGAGTTCCTGCGCATCCAGCGCGAAGAGGGAAAGACCATCGTCATGGTCACGCACGACATCGACGAGGCGCTCAAGCTCGGCGACTACGTCGCGGTGATGCGCACGGGCGGACGCCTCGCCCAGCTCGCCACCCCCGAAGAACTGCTGACCAGCCCGGCCGACGCCTTCGTCGCGGACTTCGTCGGGCGCGACCGCGGCTACCGCTCCCTCGGCTTCCGCTCGGTCGCCGACCTGCCGCTGACGCTCGAGCCGACCGTCGTCGTGGGCACCCCTGTGGCCGAGGCGCGGGGCGCGACCGACGACGACTGGCTCCTGGTGGTCGACGGCGAGCGGCGCCCGCTCGGTTGGGTCGAGCCGCGTCGTCTGAACGGCCCGATCGCCGTGTCCGACCTGAATCTCGCCGGCACCGTCGCCCCGCGCGAGGGAACCCTGCGGCAGGTGCTCGACGCAGCCCTCAGCGCCCCGAGTCGTCGCGGCGTGATCGTGGACGACGCCGGAGCGGTCGCGGGATCGGTGACGGCCGCAGCCGTGGTCGCGATGATCCCCGAGCTCGACGCCGGGGCGGCGGCATGAACCTCGACTGGGTGTTCCGCGAGAGCGACAACATCCTCGGACTGCTCGCGTCCCACATCGCACTGTCGGTCGTCCCGGTGATCGTCGGCCTCGTTCTCGCGCTCCCGCTCGGTTGGGCGGCCCAGCGCAGCGGCGTGTTCAAGACGGGCCTGTTGAGCATCACCGGACTGCTCTACACGATCCCCTCTCTCGCTCTCTTCGTGCTGCTGCCCTCGGTGCTCGGGACCCGCATCCTCGACCCGCTCAACGTCATCGTCGCGCTGACCGTGTACACGCTGGCGCTGCTGGTCCGCACGGTCTCGGACGGGCTCGACTCGGTCGCCCCCGAGACCCTGCAGGCAGCGGATGCCATGGGCTACCGGCCCCTTCACCGGCTGCTGTCGGTGGAGCTTCCGGTGGCCGTGCCGGTCATCGCGGCGGGGCTGCGCGTCGCGGTGGTCTCCAACGTCAGCGTCGTCTCGATCGCGGCTCTGATCGGCACCCCCCAGCTCGGACTGCTGTTCACGCAGGGCGCGCAGCTGCGGTTCCTCACCCCGATCATCGTCGGCATCGTGCTCTGTCTCGTGCTGGCCCTCGTGCTCGACGGACTCGTGCTGCTCCTGGCGCGCGTGATGACCCCGTGGACCCCGAGAGGAGCACACGCGTGATCGACTACCTGCTCGACCCGAACAACTGGACCGGGTCCGGTGGCATCCCGGTCCTCGTCGGACAGCACCTCATCTACACCGCCGTCGCCCTCGTCATCGCGGGAGCGATCGGGGTTCCCGCGGGCCTCTACGTCGGGCACACCGGACGCGGCGTCGTCGTCATCGCCGGCTTCGCGAACGCCCTGCGCGCCCTGCCGACGCTGGGACTGATCGTTCTGCTCGTCATGATCGTGGCACCGCTCATCGCGTCGGATCTCGCGTTCGTCATCCCCAGCATCATCGTGCTCGTGCTGCTGGCGATCCCGCCCATCATGACGAACACGTACGCCGGCATCCGAGCCGTGGATGCCGCCGCCGTCGACGCCGCCATGGGGATGGGGTACCGGCCCCTCCGAGTGCTGTTCTCGGTGCAGGTGCCGTGCGCACTGCCGCTGATCATCTCGGGCTTCCGTGGAGCGACGCTCCAGGTCATCTCGACCGCGACCATCGCCGCCTACGTCTCGCTCGGGGGCCTCGGTCGCCTCATCATCGACGGCCGCGCGCAGAACGACTACGACAAGATGCTCGTCGGCGCGCTGCTGGTGGCGATCCTCGCGCTCGTCGTCGACCTGCTGCTCGCCCTCGCCGCGCGCGTCTTCGTCTCCCCGGGCCTCGACCGCCGGACCTCTCGCATCCCTCTGCGCGTTCGGCGCTCCGCCGTCGCCGCCTCCTGACCCGTTCCATCCGAAAGCACCACCCGACCCGCACCACCGCTTTTCTCGCTCCGTGCTCTGCACGACGAAAGGAACCCTGATGATCCGTACCCGCATCGCCGCGGCGGCCGCCCTCGCGACCGTCGCCGCCCTCGCCCTCTCCGCCTGCTCCTCGGGCGGCAACCCGCTCGCTGCGGGCGATGACCAGTCCGCTCCGGCCGACAGCATCGTCATCGGCTCGGCCGACTTCCCCGAGAGCCAGCTGCTCGCGACCATCTACGCCCAGGCGCTCACCGGGGCCGGCGTCGAGGCGACCACGCGCCTGAACATCGGCAGCCGCGAGGTGTACATGCCGGCCCTCCTCGACGGCTCGATCAACATGCTCCCCGAGTACACGGGTGCGACCCTCAGCTACCTCACGAAGGGCGACGCGGGCGTCTCGAGCTCGGCCGACGTCGCGGCCGCCCTCGAGAAGGCGCTGCCGGAGGGCATCACGATGCTCACGCCCTCTGATGCACAGGACTCCGACGTGCTGGCCGTCACCAAAGAGACCGCGCAGCAGTACAACCTGAAGACGATCGAAGACCTCAAGCCCCACGCGGCCGACATGGTGCTCGGCGGTCCGCCCGAGTGGCCGACGCGCCACGAGGGTGTCCAGGGCCTACAGGAGGTCTACGGCCTGACGTTCAAGGAGTTCAAGGCACTCGATGTGGGCGGCCCGCTGACCATCGCAGCCCTCACGAACGGCCAGATCCAGGCGGCCGACATGTACTCGACCTCTCCCGCCATGAAGGACTTCGTCGCTCTGGAAGACAACCTGAACCTCTTCCCCGCGCAGAACATCGTGCCGATCATGGCGGCCGACAAGAAGACCGACAAGGTGACCGAGGTGCTCGACAAGGTCTCGGCGGCGCTGACCACGCAGGACCTCATCGACATGAACGCCAAGCTCGACGACCAACAGAGCCTCGACGACGTCGCGGCCGAGTGGATCTCCGCCCACGACCTGGGCTGATCGCGCGAACGCTCCACCAGAAAGAGAGACAAGAGATGACCGGAAGCCGCGCGGTGCGCGCGCCGCGAGGGACGACCCTAACAGCCAAGAGCTGGCAGACCGAGGCCCCGCTGCGGATGCTCATGAACAACCTCGACCCCGAGGTCGCGGAACGGCCCGAAGACCTCATCGTCTACGGAGGCACGGGGAAGGCCGCCCGCAACTGGGCGAGCTACGACGCGATCGTGGCGACCCTCGCCGACCTCGACGACGACGAGACGCTGCTGGTGCAGTCGGGCAAGCCCGTGGGGGTGTTCCGCACCAACGTGTGGGCACCGCGCGTGCTTCTGGCCAACTCCAACCTCGTCGGCGACTGGGCCACCTGGCCCGAGTTCCGCCGGCTCGAGGCCGAAGGGCTCATGATGTACGGCCAGATGACGGCCGGGTCGTGGATCTACATCGGCACGCAGGGGATCCTTCAGGGCACGTACGAGACGTTCGGCGCCGTGGCGCGCAAGCGCTTCGGCGGCACGCTTGCCGGCACCCTCACCGTCACGGGCGGCTGCGGCGGCATGGGCGGCGCGCAGCCGCTGTCGGTGACGCTCAACGGCGGCGTCGTGCTCATCGTCGATGTCGATGAGACGCGCCTTCGCCGTCGCCAGGGCAAGCGCTACCTCGACGAGGTCACCACCGACCTCGACGACGCCCTCGAGCGGGTGCTCGCGGCGAAGGCCGAGGGACGGGCCCTGTCGGTCGGTCTCGTCGGCAACAGCGCCGAGGTGTTGCCCGAGCTGCTGCGCCGCGAGGTGCCGGTCGACATCGTCACCGACCAGACCTCGGCCCACGACCCGCTCGCCTACCTTCCCGCGGGCATCGCGTTCGAGGATTGGCGCACCGAGTCGGCCCGCGACCCCGAGGGCTTCACCGTCCGTTCGCGTGAGTCCATGGCCCGCCACGTCGAGGCGATGGTGGAGTTCCAGAAGCGCGGCGCCGAGGTGTTCGACTACGGCAACTCGATTCGCGACGAGGCCCGCCAGGGCGGCTACGCCGACGCGTTCGCCTTCCCCGGCTTCGTGCCGGCGTACATCCGGCCGCTGTTCTGCGAGGGCCTCGGCCCCTTCCGCTGGGTGGCACTGTCGGGCGACCCCGCCGACATCGCCGTCACCGACCAAGCGATCCTCGAGCTCTTCCCCGAGAACGAGGGCCTGAAGCGCTGGATCACCGCAGCGCAGGAACACGTCGAGTTCGAAGGCCTTCCCGCCCGCATCTGCTGGCTGGGCTACGGCGACCGGGCGAAGGCCGCGGTCCGCTTCAACGAGCTCGTCGCCGAGGGGAAGATCTCGGCTCCGATCGTGATCGGGCGCGACCACCTCGACTCCGGCTCGGTGGCCTCGCCCTATCGCGAGACCGAGGCGATGGCGGACGGTTCGGATGCCATCGCCGACTGGCCCATTCTCAACGCGCTCATCAACACCGCCTCCGGCGCCACCTGGGTGTCGCTGCACCACGGCGGCGGGGTGGGCATCGGCCGCTCCATCCACGCGGGACAGGTCTCGGTTGCCGACGGCACGCCGCTCGCCGCCGAGAAGCTCCAGCGCCTGCTGACGAACGACCCCGGCATGGGCGTCATCCGTCACGTCGATGCCGGCTACGACCGGGCCGTCGAGGTCGCCCGCGAGCGCGGGGTGCGCGTCCCGATGCTGGATGCCGAGAAGGTCGAGGCCTGAGATGAGCCAGGAGGAGGTGGTCTTCGGGCTCGGCTCGACCACGATCGACGAGCTCGTCGCCGTCGCCCACGGGGCACCGCTGCGCGTCGCTCCCGAGGCGCTCGCCGCCGTCGAGCGGACGAACCTCCTCCTGGCCGGTCTGGCTGCCTCGGGACAGCAGATCTACGGACTCACGACGGGCGTCGGCGACCTCTACAAGGTTGCCGGCGTCCAGCCCGACGTCGCCGACGTGCAACTCGGCATGCTGCGCAGCCACGCCAGCGGTGTGGGTGTCCCACACGACGAGCCGGCGACGCGCGCCATCGTCGCGGCGATCGTGCGAGCGCTGTCGCGCGGGCACAGCGGCATCCGCCCTGTTCTTGTGACGACCCTGGTCGAGATGCTCAACCGCGGTGTCACCCCCGTGGCCCCCTCGCAGGGCTCGGTCGGCTACCTCACCGCCACCGCGCACATCGGTCTCGTCGCGTTCGGCGAGGGTGAGGCGTGGTTCGCGGGGGAGCGGCTGCCCGCGGCGACGGCGTTGGAGCGGGCCGGCATCGCCCCGCTCGTCCCCGCGGCGCGCGAGGGGCACGCGATCATCAGCGGCACCTACGAGATCACCGGGATCGGCGCGCTCGCCGTGGCCGGGGCCCGCGCGCTCGTCGACGTGGCCGACCTCGCGGGCGCCATGTCGCTCGAGGCGCTGCGCGGCAACACCCGCGGCTACGACCCGCGCCTTCAATCCCTGCGCCCGCACCCCGGGCAGATCGAGACGGCGCGGCGCCTAAACGCCCTGCTCGCCGACAGCGAGATCCTCGACGCCCACCGCGACCACCGGCTGCAGGACGCCCTGAGCCTCAGGTGCATCCCGCAGGTGCACGGGTCGGTGCGAGACGCGCTCGCCTACGTCGAGTCCGCGGTGCAGACCGAGATCGATTCCGTCACCGACAACCCGGTGTTCGTCGTCGACGGCGACGAGCTGCTCGCCCTCCCGGGAGGGAACGGCCACGGCGCGCCCGTCGCCCTCGCCCTCGACACCCTCGCGATCGCTGTCGCCGAGGTCAGCACGATGTCGCAGGCCCGCGCCGATCGCCTCACGCACGCCGCGCTCAGCGGATTGCCCGCGTTCTTGGCATCCGGTTCCCTCGGCATGTCGGGCTTCATGATCCCGCCCTACGTCTCGGCCGCCCTCGCCGGGGAGAACCGCGCGCTCGCCGCCCCCGCCTCGGTGCACACCGTGCCGACGTGCGCCGGGCAGGAAGACCACGTCAGCATGGGCACGACCGCGGCGATCAAGGCGCGCCAGGCCGTGGCGAACGCCGAGCGCATCGTCGCGATCGAGCTGCTCTGCGCCGCCGAAGCGCTGGACCTCCACGCGCCGCTCGCGCCGGGCGTGGGGACCGCCCGCGCGCACGCCGCGATCCGCGCGCACGTCGCCCCGCGCGACACCGACCGAGTGATGGCCCCCGACGTCGACGCGGTGACGACCCTCGTCACCGACGGCACGCTCGGCCGGATCGTCGCCGAGATCACCGCCGCCGCCACCGCCACCGCCCCAGAAGCCGCCACCGCCCCAGAAGGAGACCCCCGTGTCGACTGACACTCCGCCCCCGTCGGGCGCCGTCCGCCCCCTCGACGGCATCCGCGTCCTCGATCTCTCACGGGTGCTCGCGGGGCCCTTGTGCGCCTCGATGCTCGCCGACCTCGGAGCGATCGTCACGAAGATCGAGGTGCCCGGTCGCGGTGACGACTCCCGCCACTTCACCCCGCACATCGAGGGTGAGAGCAGCTACTTCATGCTGGTCAACCGCGGAAAGCGGTCGATGGCCCTCGACCTGAAGTCCGACGAGGGGCGCGCGCTGCTTCACCGCCTGATCGCGGATGCCGACGTGCTCGTGGAGAACTTCCGGCCCGGGGTGACCGCGCGTCTCGGCATCGACTTCGAGAGCGTGCGCGCGCTGAACCCGGGACTCGTTTACGTCAGCATCTCGGGATTCGGGCAGACGGGTCCGCTCTCGCACCGCCCCGCTTACGACCACATCGTGCAGGCGATGGGCGGCATCATGTCGGCCACCGGCTGGGCAGATGGGCCGCCGACGCGCGTGGGCGACGCCGTGGGCGATGTCGTCGCGGGGATGTACGGCGCGTTCGGTGCGCTCGCGGCGCTCCTGCAGCGGGCGCAGACCGGTCAGGGCCAGCACGTCGACGTGGCGATGCTCGACGCGATGTTCTCGCTGCAGATGGTGGCGCTCTCGCAGGTGCTCGCCGGGGCGCCCGCTCCCTCGCGGCTGGGGAACGCCCACCCGATCAGCGCCCCGATGGACGCCTACGCGTGCAGCGACGGGCATCTCGTCATCGCCGTCGCGAACGATGCGCTGTTCGTGCGGCTCGCGAACGCCCTCGGCCGCGCCGAACTGCTCGACGACGCGCGCTACGCCACCGATCCCGCCCGTCTCGCGCACCAGGACGCGCTGCGCGCCGAGATCGAGGCGTGGACGAGCGCGCGCACGGTGGACGAGGCCGTCACGGAGCTCGAGACGGCGGGCGTTCCCGCCGCCCCCATCTGGGACGTCGCCCAGCTCGCCGAGAGCGACCATGCTCGGGAGCGGGGCTTGGTGCGCGAGGTCGAGCACCCCGTCGCCGGGACGGTGCCTCTCGTTCCGCAGCCGGTGCGCTTCAGCGGGACGGATGCCGCCGCCCAGGCGCCCGCACCGGTCCTCGGCCAGCACACCGACGACGTGCTCGCCGACGACCTCGGGCTCGAGGCGGATGAGATCGCGCGTCTGCGCGCCGCGGGGGTCGTGGCGTGAGCGGCCCGGTCGCCGTTCTCGGCGCCGGCACCATGGGTGCCGGCATCGCGGCCGTGCTCGCCGCGCACGGTCGCGAGGTCCGCCTGTACTCGCGCACGACCTCGACCCTGGAGGCGGCGCGGGAACTCATCGCCGCGCACGACGGTGACGCCCGCGTCACGACCACCACCGACCTCGACGAGGCGGTTCGCGGCGCGGTGCTCGTCGTGGAGAGCGTGGCCGAAGACCTGGCCCTCAAGCGCGAGATCTTCGCGCGTATCGAATCCCTGGTCGCGACCGATGCCGTGCTGACCACGAACACCTCCAGCGTGCGCATCACCGAGATCGCCGAGGCGCTCGCCGATCCGGCGCGCCTCGTCGGTCTGCACTGGTTCAACCCGCCCACCGTCATGCCCCTCATCGAGATCGTGCGGGGCGAGCGCACCTCCGACGCCACCGTGCAGGCCGCGCAGGATCTCTGCGCCGCGATCGGACGCGAGAGCATCGTCGTCGACCGTGACGTGCCGGGCTTCGTCGTCAACCGCCTGCAGTACGCGCTGCTGCGCGAGGCCATCGCGCTCGTCGAGGGCGGTATCGCCACCGTCGCCGACGTCGACCGCGCCGTCTCCACAACCCTGGCCCCGCGCTGGTCCTCGCTCGGCCCGCTCGGCCTCATGGACCTCGCCGGACTCGACGTGGTCGAGAAGGTCTCCGGCATCCTGATGTCCGATCTGGATGCCACGGGCACCGTGCCCCGGACCGTCGCCGACCTGGTGGCCGAGGGTCACCTCGGCGCGAAGAGCGGTCGCGGCTTCTACCCCTGGTCTCCCGCCGAGGCCGACCGCGCCCGCGCGAACCGTGACGCCCTCGTGCGTCTGATCACGGAGGAACGTCGATGAGTGGAGTGCGGCAGCACGTCGACGGCGCCGTCGCGACCGTCACCCTCGACCGCGCCGAGAAGCGCAATGCGCTGGATGCCGAGACCCTCGGCGCCCTCGTCGACGCCCTCCGTCGCCTCGACGACGATCCCACCGTCCGCGCGATCGTGATCGCGGGCGACGAGCGGGCCTTCGCCGCCGGTGCCGACCTCGGCGACCTCGGCTCGGCCGGCGCCGTCGAGCTGTATCGCAGCGGCTTCAGCGAGCACTGGGACGCGGTCGCCGCGATCCGCACCCCGCTCGTCGCGGCGGTTCGGGGGTACGCCCTCGGCGGTGGCCTCGAACTGGCCCTCGCGTGCGACGTCGTGGTGATCGCCGCCGACGCCGTGCTCGGCTTCCCCGAGGTGCGCCTCGGCATCCTCCCCGGGGCGGGCGGCACCCAGCGGCTGCTGCGCGCCGTCGGAAAGACGGTCGCCCTCGACCTGCTGCTCACGGCTCGTCGCATCGACGGCGCCGAGGCCGCGCGGCTCGGCATCGCGAGTCGTGTCGTCGCCTCGGCGGAGGTCGAGGATGCCGCGCGCGCCGCCGCCGACGAGATCGCTCAGGGTGCGCCGGTGGCTGCGGCGATGATCAAGAGCGCTGTGCTCGCCGGCTTCGAGATGCCTCTCGGCGCGGCGGTCGCGCACGAGCGCGCCCTGTCGGCCCTCATCGCCGCGAGCGCCGACCGCGCCGAGGGCATGCGCGCCTTCGGCGCCCGCGAGACCCCCACTTTCGAAGGACGCTGATCCATGACGCCCGTCACCTCCCTCCTCGACGCCATCTCGGGCATCGGTCGTGAGCCGCGCAGCGGCGGATACGCCCGCCCGGTCTTCTCGACCGCCGAGCGCGACCTGCGTGCGTGGTTCGTCGCCGAGGCCGAGGGGCGAGGGCTCGACGTCGAGGTCGACCGCAACGGCATCCTGTGGGCCTGGTGGGGGATGCCGGGCCCCGGCGCCGTCGTGACCGGAAGCCACCTCGACTCGGTGCCCGGCGGTGGGGCGTTCGACGGCCCGCTCGGGATCGCGGCGGCGCTCGCCGCGGTCGACGTGCTGCGCTCGCGCGGGGTGACGCCGGCGAAGCCGCTCGCGATCGCGGTCTTCCCCGAAGAGGAGGGCTCGCGGTTCGGCGTCGCGTGCCTCGGTTCGCGCCTGCTGACCGGGGCGTTGTCTCCGGATGCCGCGCGCCGCCTCACCGACCGGGACGGCGACACGCTCGCCGACGTCTTCGCGGCGGGTGGCGTCGACCCGGCGGGGATCGGCCCCGACCCCGAGACGCTCGCACGCATCGGCGTCTTCGTCGAGCTGCACGTCGAGCAGGGCCGCGGCCTCATCGACCTCGACCGACCCTTCGCGGTCGCGGAGTCGATCCTCGGGCACGGCCGCTTCAAGGTCTCGGTGCGCGGCGAGGGAAACCACGCCGGAACGACCCTCATGGCCGACCGTCGCGACCCCCTCGTCGCCGCCGCCGGCATGGTCGGGCGCATCGCCGAGATGGCCGGAGCCGTCGATGACGCGCGCGCCACCGTCGGCCGGTTCGAGCCGGTCCCCGGCGGCACGAACGTCATCGCGTCGTCGGTCGACTTCTGGATCGACGCCCGGCATCCCGACGACGCCGTCACCCGCCGTCTCGTGGCCGACATCGATCGCATGTGCGTCGAGCTCGCCGCCGCGCGCGGGTGCGAGGCCGTGCTCGTCGAGGAGTCCTGGAGCCCCACGGTCGGCTTCGACCCCTCGCTCGCGCGCCGACTCGGCGCGGCGCTCGGCGATGCCCCGCATCTGCGCACGGGAGCAGGGCACGACGCCGGCATCCTCGCGAGCGCCGTTCCGACCGGGATGCTGTTCGTGCGCAACCCCTCGGGCATCTCGCACTCGCCCGAGGAGCACGTCGTCGACGCGGACGCCGACGCGTCGGCCGCAGCTCTGGCCGATGTCCTGCAGGACCTGCTCTCGTGACGTCGTTCTGGGCGCCGCGGGCGTGGATCGGCGACGCCGTGGCGCCGGGCGTGCGCATCTCGGCATCCGAGGGTCTCATCACCTCCGTCGACACCGGAGCGATCCCGGATGCCGATGACCACCGCCTCGACGGGCTCGTGCTGCCGGGGGCCGTCAACGCGCACTCGCACGCCTTCCACCGCCTCCTCCGCGGGCGCACGCACGGCGACGGTGGCAGCTTCTGGACGTGGCGCGAGCTGATGTACCGCGAGGCGGGTCGCCTCGACCCGGCGTCGTACGAACGCGTCGCGACCGCGGTCTACGCCGAGATGGTCGCCGCTGGCTGGACCTCGGTCGCCGAGTTCCACTACGTCCACCACGCGCCCGACGCCTCGCCGTACGCGCCTGCTCACGCGATGGAGCGCGCGCTTGCGCGCGCGGCCCGGGCCAGTGGCATCCGTCTCACGCTTCTGGACACGTGTTACCTCTCCCGCGGCTTCGGGGAACCTCTCGAACCCGCACAGCGGCGCTTCGGGGATCCGGATGCCGCCGCCTGGCTCGCACGCCTGTCGGCGCTGCGCGCGTCGTTCGCCGACGAGTTCCCCGAGGTCGTCGTGGGCGCGGCCGTGCACTCCGTGCGCGCGGTTCCGGTCGACGCTCTCGAGCGCATCGGAGCGGAGCTCGATCCGGCGATCCCGCTCCACGTGCACCTGTCGGAGCAGCCGGCGGAGAACGAGGCGTGCCTCGAGGCGACCGGTCTCACCCCCACCGCCCTCCTGGCCCGCAACGGCCTGCTCTCGCCGCGACTCTCGGCCGTGCACGCCACGCACCTCACCGACGACGACATCGCGGCCCTGGGTTCGGCTCGCGCGACGATCGTGATGTGCCCCACCACCGAGGCCGACCTCGGCGACGGTGTCGGACCCGCCCGCCGCCTCACCGACGCGGGAGCGCGCCTCGCGCTCGGCACCGATCAGCACGCCGTGGTCGACCCGCTGCTCGAGGCCCGCGCGCTCGAGCACGGAGAGCGGCTCGCCTCCGGGAGACGCGGACGGTTCGCTCCCGCCGAGCTCGTCGCCGCGCTCACCCGCGGGGGCGCGACCGCGGTCGGTCGTACCCTGGGCGCGATCGCGGTCGGACAGTCGTGCGATCTCCTCGTGATCGACGAGAACAGCGCCCGCACCGCCGGGAGCGACCCCGGGCAGCTCGTGCTGAGCGCGACCGCGAGCGACGTGACGCGTGTGATCATCGGGGGACGCGAGCGTGCCGCCGACGGCGTGCACACCGACCTCGGCCCGGTCGGCGACCTGCTGCGAAAGGCGATGACATGGTGAGCACCCTCATCACCGGCATTGGCGAGCTGATGACCGTCGACGACGAGGACCGCGTGCTCCGTGACGCCGCCGTGGTCATCGACGGCGACCGGATCGCGTGGATCGGCTCCGCCTCCGACGCCCCCGCGGCAGACGAGAGGGTGGATGCCGACGGCCGAGCGCTCCTGCCCGGCTGGGTCGACTCGCACACCCACCTCGTCTTCGACGGCGACCGCACCGCCGAGTTCGAGGCCCGCATGGCGGGGCAGAGCTACGCCGCGGGAGGGATCGCCGTGACGCGGGATGCCACCCGCGAGGCGTCGGACGACCGTCTCGCCGGGCTCCTCGCGGCGCGTGTCCGCGCGGCGCGCGCGCAGGGGACGACGTGGATCGAAACGAAGACCGGCTACGGGCTCGACGTCTCGAGCGAGGAGCGCAGCGCGCGGATCGCCGCGGCGGGAGTCGACGACGTGACCTTCCTCGGCGCGCACCTCGTCCCGGCGGGCCGCGATGCCGACGAGTACGTGCGTGAGGTGTGCGGACCGATGCTCGAGGCGGTGCGCCCGTACGTGTCGTGGGCCGACGTGTTCTGCGAGCGCGGGGCGTTCACCCCCGAGCAGTCGCGCGAGGTGCTGACCGCCGCGCGCGCGGCGGGGCTCGGGCTGCGCGTGCACGGCAATCAGCTCGGCCACGGCGAGGGGATCCTGCTCGCGGTCGAGCTGGGGGCGGCGAGTGTCGACCACTGCAACTTCGTCTCGGATGCCGACCTCGAGGCGCTCGCGGGAGGATCGACCGTCGCGACGGTGCTCCCGGCCTGCGACCTGTCGACCCGCGCTCCCCTCGCACCGGCGCGGCGGCTGCTCGACGCGGGGGTGGAAGTCGCGATCGCCTCGAACTGCAACCCCGGCACCTCGTACACGAGCTCGATGCCGTTCTGCGTCGCGACGGCGGTGCTGCAGATGGGGCTGAGCGTCGCCGAGGCGGTGCGCGCAGCCACCCGCGGAGGGGCGATCGCGCTCGGTCGCGCCTCCGGTGACGGTGCCGTGGGATCGATCGCCGTGGGGAATCGCGCCGACCTTCACCTGCTCGACGCGCCGTCCGCGACGCATCTCGCCTACCGCCCCGGGATGCCGCTGACCGCGGGCGTGTGGAAGGACGGGCGCCGGGTGGCGGCGCCGCTCGTCGCGCGCTGACGTCGTCGCGCGCTGCGGTCGTGTGCGGCGGTGTCGTGGCGTCGGGCTCACGGCGGTGTGCCTGTGCCGCAGCGCCTCGCTGACGTTCGCCCTCCGGTGCCGCGATGCCGCGCGCCGGCATCCGTGTCCCGAAATGTGCAGATTTCACCCCCTCCGGCTGCACAAAAGGGGACATGCCCCCTTGGGTCGGACGACTTCTCGGGTGGGGAGTGCCGATGTCGGAGGTCCGTGCCAGGCTGAGGAAGCGGTCATGGCGACCGTGATCCAGTGAATTCCGGAGGGCTCCGTGCTCGCCAAGCTCCTCATCCGTTACCTCAGGCCGTACCGCTGGTTGCTGCTCGCGCTCCTGGTCTTCCAGTTCGCCGCGGCCATGGCATCCCTGTACCTGCCGCGTCTGAATGCCGACATCATCGACCAGGGTGTGGCCCGCGGCGACACGAACTTCATCTGGTCGCGCGGAATGATCATGCTCGTCATCTCCCTCGGGCAGATCACGGCGTCGATCATCGCGACGTACTTCGCCGCCCGCGCCGCGATGGCGGCCGGTCGCGACATCCGCCGCGACGTGTTCGAGAAGGTCAGCGGGTTCAGCGAGCGCGAGCTGTCGCAGTTCGGTGCCGGCTCCCTGATCACGCGCAACACCAACGACGTGCAGCAGGTGCAGATGCTCGCGATGATGGGGGCGACCATGCTCGTCAGCGCACCCCTGCTCGCGCTCGGCGGCATCTTCATGGCGCTGCAGCAAGACGTGGGACTGAGTTGGTTGCTCGGCGTCTCGGTGCCGGTTCTGCTCATCGCCGCCGGGCTCATCATCGCCCGCATGGTCCCGCTGTTCCGCAGCTACCAGTCCAAGCTCGACGCCGTGAACCGCATCATGCGCGAGCAGTTGACGGGCGTGCGCGTCGTGCGCGCGTTCGTGCGCGAAGGCATCGAAGAAGAGCGCTTCCGCAGGGCCAACACCGACATCATGATCGTCGGCCGCAAGGTCGGATCCCTCTTCGTGCTGCTGTTCCCCCTCGCGATGCTCGTGCTCAACATCACCCTCGTCGGGGTCATCTGGTTCGGCGGCATCCAGGTCGACAGCGGCGCGGTCGAGATCGGCACGCTGTTCGCCTTCATGCAGTACGTCGCCCAGATCCTCATGGGCGTTCTCATGGCCAGCTTCATGACGGTGATGATCCCCCGCGCCGCCGTCTCGGCGGAGCGCATCGCCGAGGTGCTCGACAGCCACTCCACCCTCGAACGCCCGGCCCACGCGGTCACCGCCTTCCCCGAGCCGGGGGCGGTCGAGTTCGACGACGTCGCCTTCGCTTACCCGGGGGCCGAGTCGCCGGTCGTGACGGGCGTGAGCTTCGCCGCCCGGCCGGGTGAGACCGTCGCGATCGTCGGGTCGACCGGTGCGGGCAAGACCACGCTCGTGTCGTTGATCCCGCGTCTGTTCGACGTAACGGGCGGCGCGGTGCGCGTCGGCGGGGTCGATGTGCGCGAGGCCGACCTCGACGGGCTGTGGAAGGGCATCGGCCTCGTTCCGCAGCGTCCGTTCCTCTTCAGCGGCACAGTCGCGTCCAACCTCCGCTTCGGGCGCGAAGAGGCCACCGACGAAGAGCTCTGGCGCGCGCTCGAGATCGCCCAGGGGCGCGACTTCGTCGAGGCGATGGACGGCGGACTCGAGGCGCGTATCGCCCAGGGCGGCACGAATGTCTCCGGCGGGCAGCGTCAGCGTCTCGCCATCGCCCGAGCGATCGTCCACCGCCCGTCGGTGCTCGTCTTCGACGACTCCTTCTCGGCGCTCGACCTCAGCACCGATGCGCGGCTGAGACAGGCCCTGTGGGACGAGTTGCCCGAGGTGACCAAGATCGTGGTCGCCCAGCGCGTGTCCACGATCACCGGCGCGGATCGCATCGTGGTGCTCGAAGACGGTCGAATGGTCGGCCTCGGCACGCACGAGGAGCTGCTCGCGACGAGCGCCACGTACCGCGAGATCGTCGAGTCGCAGCTGGGGGTGGAAGCATGAGCACCCCCGACGCGCTCACCGAAGAAGAACGCGCCGAGCTCGAGCTCGCCGAACAGGCGCGGCTGAACTCCGGCGACTGGGACAGCGTCGCCCCCGGCAAGGCCGCGAACTTCGGACCGAGTTTCCGCCGCTTGATCGGGCTCTTGCGTCCGCACGCCGTCGCGTTCACGTTCGTATCGGTGCTCGGAGCCCTCGGTGTGGTCCTCGCCGTCCTCGCGCCGCGCGTTCTGGGCGACGCGACGAACATCATCTTCGAGGGCGTCGCCTCTCGGGGGCTGGCGGCGCAGTTCCCCGCCGGAACCTCGCAGGCGGATGTCGTCGAGGCGCTCCGGGCCTCGGGGCAGAACGACTACGCCAACGTCATCGGAGCGATGAACCCGTTCCAGGTGGGCGAGGGCGTCGACTTCGACGCCCTGCGCCTGGTGATCGTCGCGGTGCTGGCGATCTACGTCGGGTCGTCGCTGCTGTCGTGGATCCAGGGCTACGTCATCAACGTGATCATGGTGCGCACGATGTGGCGCCTGCGCGAAGACGTCGAGGCCAAGATCAACCGCCTGCCCCTGTCGTACTTCGACAAGGTGCAACGCGGAGAACTCATCTCCCGCGTGACCAACGACATCGACAACATCACGCAGACGATGCAGCAGTCGCTCTCGAGCGCGCTGACGTCGGTGCTGACGGTCGTGGGCGTGCTCATCATGATGTTCACGATCTCGTGGCAGCTCGCCCTCGTCGCCCTCGTCTCGCTGCCGCTCATGGCGATCATCTTCGGCGTGATCGGCCCGAAGTCGCAGAAGGCGTTCGGCACGCAGTGGAAGAAGGTCGGGCGCCTCAACGCCCGTGTCGAGGAGTCGTTCTCGGGCCACGCGCTGGTCAAGGTCTACGGCCGCGAGAAAGACGCGCGCGAGAAGTTCGAGGTCGAGAACGAAGAGCTCTACCAGGCGAGCTTCAAGGCGCAGTTCCTCTCCGGCATGATCATGCCGGGCATGATGTTCGTCGGAAACCTCACCTACGTCGGCATCGCGGTGCTGGGCGGGTTGATGGTGGCCGCCGGTCAGATCCGCCTCGGCGACGTGCAGGCCTTCATCCAGTACTCGCAGCAGTTCACCCAGCCGCTGTCGCAGCTGGGTGGCATGGCCGCCGTGGTGCAGTCGGGCACCGCCTCCGCCGAACGCGTGTTCGCGCTGCTCGACGCCGACGAGCAGGAGCCCGACGCCCTCGACGCCCCCGAACCGGTCGACGGGCGCGGCGTCATCGAGTTCGAGAACGTCGCCTTCGCCTACACGCCGGAGCGGCCGCTCATCAGCGACCTGTCCTTCCGCGTCGAGCCCGGGCAGACGATCGCGATCGTCGGGCCCACCGGCGCCGGTAAGACCACGCTGGTCAACCTCATCATGCGCTTCTACGAGCTCGACGCCGGGCGCATCCTGCTCGACGGGCAGAACATCGCGGACCTCCGCCGCGACGACGTCCGTTCGCGCACGGGGATGGTACTCCAAGACCCGTGGCTGTTCGCCGGCACGATCCGCGACAACATCCGGTACGGCCGCGAGAGCGCGACCGACGAAGAGATCGTCGAGGCTGCCGTCGCGACCCGTGTCGACCAGTTCGTGCACTCCCTCCCCGAGGGATACGACACGGTCCTCGACGAAGATGCGGCGAACGTCTCGGCCGGCGAGAAGCAGCTCATCACGATCGCGCGGGCGTTCGTCGCGCGTCCCTCGGTGCTGATCCTCGACGAGGCGACGTCATCGGTCGACACCCGCACCGAGCTTCTGCTGCAGCAGGCGATGGCGGCGCTCCGCGAGGGGCGCACGTCGTTCGTCATCGCCCACCGCCTCTCGACGATCCGTGACGCCGACCTCATCCTCGTGATGGAGCACGGCGACATCGTCGAGCAGGGAAGCCACGACGAGCTCATCGCCCAGCACGGCGCGTACTGGCGCCTGTACCAGTCGCAGTTCCAGAACGCCGCGTCGGGCGCCGACGCCGCCCGAGTGGAGGTCGCACGCGGCGCGGACTCCTGAGCGGTCCTCGGGCGCCGGCGTCACCGGCTCGCGGACTCGACTTGTCGTTTCGCGAGCCGGCGGCCGGCGTGCCGGGCATCTGCGTGCGCCGCGGTCTCGATGCGCTCAGCCATCTCGGTGAACGCGTCCAGCGCCGGGTTCACTCCGACAAGAGTGAACTCGCGCGTGACGATGTCCAGGTCGATCTCCCAGACGTCCTCCAAGATGCGACGCATCCACGCCGTCGCGTGATCCCATCCTTCCTTGGGCGTTCCCGGCGAGTAGTTCCCTCCTTGGACCGTGACGAGCACTCCGGGCTTGCCTGCCGTGACCGGACGCGATCCTGGACCCATGCGGAAGTCGGCGACGACGAGGTCCACGTACGTCTTGAAGTGTTGAGAGACCCCGACGTTGTAGAGAGGGACGGCGAACAGGTAGGCATCAGCCGCAGCGAGTTCATCCACGAGCAGCGCCGTGAGGTCCAGCGCCTCTCGCTCTTCGGCCGTGCGGTCCTGGTCTGTCGCGGCGCTCGCGGAGAGGGCTCGCGCCCACGCATCACTGGGGAGAGGCGTGACGCCCACCTCGCGTCGCACGACACGCGTGTCGGTGGTGGTCCTCAGCCAGTGGTCCTGGGCTGTGTCCGCGAGAGCCCGGCTGGCCGAGCCGTCGTGGCGGATGGATGCGTCGATACGCAGCAAAGACAAGGAAATCAACTCCGGGGGGTGGTGGTCGGGAAACGGTCCTCGTCCGAGGTCGAGGATGAGCGAGAGACGGGATGGGGGTCGGGCGCGATGAAGAAGTTGTCGCGGAACAGGCCGCTGGGGTCCCAGACGGCTTTCAGCCTCCGGAGCCGAGCGAGGTGGGCGGGCGGAAATGCTCGCTCGAGAACCTCTGGACCGGTGTCGGTCTCGAAGCTGAGGTACATGCCCTCCAGGCTCGGCGCGAGCTCAGCCCACCTCTCTTCGACCTCACCCGTGCCGCCCCCGACCATCGCCAGGAGGAAGTTCGCGTCTCGCCATCCGTAGGCGGCCGCGTCCGCGGCGACATCCCCGACGGCGCCGCCGGCAGAACGGATGCTCAGAATGAACGAGGAACGGGATGCCATCAGGTCGGCGATCCTCCCGGCCACCTCATGGTCGAGGTGACGTACCAGGCCCGAGTGCCCGTGCGGCTCGCCGTGCCCGTGCTGGAGCTCGCCACCGGCGGGGAGTTCGAGAAGCGCAGCGTAGGGGACCATCTGGACGGACTGATTCGCCATCGGCGCGAGCCGGGCGAGCGGCTGGAGACGCGCCACGACCACCTCGGGATCGTGCTCGTCGACGACGATCAGTGCTTGCACGACGGGCGGCGTGCCGGGGGAGACGGGGCCGATCATGAGCGTGCCCGTCACGGTGCGATCCGCATTCTCGATCGCCGTCCCCCACCCTTCCAGGAAGGTCGTGAGGTCGTCGGGGATGAAGGCGAGCATGGCGAATCCGACCTGGTCGGTGACCGGGTGCGCCTCGAACTCGAACGAGACCACGACGCCGAAGTTCGCACCCGCCCCACGCACTGCCCAGAACAGGTCGGGGTTCTCCGACTCGCTCGCGTGGACGCGCTCGCCGTCCGCCGTGACGATGTCCACCGCGCGCAGATGGTCGATGGTGAGTCCTCGCTCGCGCGCGAACCACCCGATCCCCGCGGTGGTGGCCAGCCCGCCCACGCCGACGCCGCCGTAGTCACCCGCGGTGATCGCCAGGCCGTAGGGCGAGAGCGCCGCCGCGACCTCGCGCCAACGGGCGCCCGGGCCGACCCGCAGGCGATTCCCGCCACTGATCTCGATCTCGTTCAGGGCATCGAGGGCGATCACGATGCCGCCGTTGTTCAGCGACCGCCCCGACATCCCATGTCCGCCGCTGAACAGGCCGAGCGGTACGTCGCGATGACGAGACGCGAAGCGCACGGCATCCTGAACCTCCGCCGGCGACTGCGGGCGGATCACCAGCCCGGGCCTGGCTCCGCGGAAGTACCCGGCCGTGTAGCGGGTGTAGCCCGGGTCGCCGGGCAGCAGGATGCGCGAGGCGAGCGCATCGGGAATCGGATCGTCGCGGAAGGCGCGCGCCGCAGAGGGGGTGCGCTTGCTCCGGCGGGCTTCGGCGACACGGTCGCGAATGCGCGGCGCCGTCTCTGCCGCGAACCTCCGGATCTCGCGCGGATCGTCGGAACCCAGGATGAAGACGCTGATCCCGTGCTCGACGGTCAACTCGGCGAGGTCGGCTGCGGCATACTGCGGGGTGACGTTCAAGAGACGGGTCACCGCACGCGGATCACGGCCGGCTTTTCGGGCGGATGCATCGATGATCCGGTTCCCGCGCTCGATGTCGCCGGACTTCATCCACGGCAGACTCGGCAGCCAGCCGTCTCCCTTCCGGCCGATGATGCGCTGCATCCGCGGCTTGTAGGCCCCCACCCAGATCGGGATCTCGTGCGCCGGGGCCGGTCCGCGTGCGGCGCCGAACACCCGGTGGTGCACGCCGTCCACCTGCAGTGGCGAGGGGTCGGTGGTGTCCCAGATGCCCCGGATGATGTCGAGAGCCTCGTCCAGCCCGCTCACGGCCTCGCCCGGCGTCAGCAGGGGCGCGCCCATCGTCGCCATCGCATCGAAGTATCCGCCCGTGCCGATCCCCAGCTCGGCACGCCCGCCGCTGAGGCGGTCCAGGCTCGCCATCGCCCGCGCGAGCACGGCGGGCTGGCGTAACGGGAGGTTCAGGACGTTGCCGGACACATGGATGCGAGAGGTCTTCGCCGCGACCCAGGACAACAGCGTCCACGTGTCCTGGAGCGCCGGCTGATAGGGGTGGTCCTGGAATGTGACGATGTCCAGCCCCACCTCTTCGCTGAGGAGCGCGAGGTCGACCGGCTGCTGCGGGGCGGACGCGACCGGGGTGACGAAGGTGCCGAAGCGCAGGGGATGCAGGTAGTCGGTCATGTCTTCAGCCTCCGGCGACCTGTCACGCTCGACAAACCCCGCGTAAGCGGCTTACGATGAGTAAGTGACTGCTTCGCTGCCCCTGCACATCGACGACGAGGAATGCCGGCGGATCTCCGATGTCATGGAAGTCGTCGGTCGGCGGTGGTCCAGCGGCATCCTGCTCGCCCTCGGCATGGGGGCCGAGCGCTTCAGTGAGATCGAGCACCGGGTGCAGGGGCTTTCGGGTCGCATGCTGAGCGTCCGACTCCGTGAGCTCGAAGTCGCCGAGCTGGTGGCGCGCGACGTCCGGCCGACCACGCCCGTGACGATCTCGTATCGCCTCACCGAGCGCGGTGTCGAGCTTCTCCGCTCTTTGCAGCCCATGGCGCGCTACGCCCGCCGCTGGGAACCGGTCGCCGAAGACGAGAAGGGCGGAGAGGTGAGGGGCTGAAGCGTTCGGGCGGGGCTTCCGGGGAGCGCAAAACGCCCTCCGGTACAGTGGAGCAGCCCCGCGAACCCGCCCCGCGTGCCCCTTACCGCCGCACAGATAGGCCTCACCACCCGTGACCACTCCTGCGACGCCCTCCGACCCCATGCCCGACGGCAGTCCCACCGGCACGCCCACCGGCACGCCCGCCGACCGTCCGCTCACCGTCCTCATCGGAGCCGACACCTTCCTTCCTCACGTCAATGGCGCCGCTCGATTCGCCGAGCGCCTCGCCGCGGGGCTCGTCGCCCGCGGGCATGACGTGCACGTGGCGGCACCGAGCGTCGGGCACAGCCACGCCGGCACCTTCACCGAGGTGATCGAGGGCGAGCCCATGACGATGCACCGTCTGCCGGCGTATCGCTTCCTCCCACACGACTGGCTCACCTTCGTCCTGCCGTGGCGGGCGAAGCACTACGCGCGCAAGGTGCTCGACCAGGTGAAGCCCGATGTCGTCCACATCCAGTCGCACATCGTGATCGGCCGCGGTCTCACGAGAGAGGCGCGCAAGCGCGGCATCCCGGTCGTCGCCACCAACCACGTGATGGCCGAGAACATCCTCGACTTCACGACGCTCCCCGACTTCCTCGACCGCATCTTCGTCAAGCTCGCCTGGGCCGATGCCGCCCGCACGTTCGCGATGACCCGTGCGGTGACGACCCCGACGCGCCGTGCGGCAGACTTCCTCGAGTCCACGATCGGCATCGAGGGGGTCATCCCGATCTCGTGCGGCATCGACCGGTCGAACTACACGCCCGATCTCGAGCCGCGCGATGCGAACCGCATCCTGTTCGTCGGCCGCCTCACCAGCGAAAAGGGGATCGACGTCGTCCTGCGGGCGCTCAAGCTGCTCGACCCCGCCCTCGACGTCACCTTCGACATCGTCGGAGGGGGCGACCAGCGCCGCAATCTCGAGCAGCTCGCCGACCAGCTCGGCCTCTCTGCGCGCGTGACGTTCCACGGTCACACTTCCGAAGAGGAGCTGCGCGCGCTCTACACCCGGGCGAGCGTCTTCGCGATCGCCTCGATCGCGGAACTGCAGTCGATCGCGACGATGGAGGCCATGGCATCCGGACTCCCGGTGGTCGCTGCCGACGCCGTCGCCCTCCCGCACCTCGTGCACGACGGCGAGAACGGCTACCTCTTCGAGCCCGGCAACGCCGAAGAGCTGGCGGCGCGTCTGACCGACGTCCTCACCGCCGACCCCGAAGAGCGTCGCCGCATGCAGCAGGCCTCGCTCGACGGCGTCATCGTGCACGACATCGGTCGCACGCTCGACACCTTCGAGGCGCTGTACCGCGGACGGCCGATCCCGGAGTGACCGCGTGCACGTGGTGATGTTCGCCGACCAGCACCTCGAGTCCCTCGGCGGGGCGCAGGTGTCGATGCGGCTGCAGAAGCGCTTCCTCGAGCGCGCGGGGCACGTCGTGACGGTCGTCGCGCCACGGATGCACCGGCCCGCGCCCGACGACGCGGCGTACATCGACCTCCCCTCGATCGCGATCACGCCTGACCGCGAGTACGCGCTCACCTGGCCCGGCTCGCGCACGGATCGGTTCGTGGATGCCGAGCTCGGTGCCCGACTCCCCGTCGACGTCGTGCACGTGCAGGCGGACTTCTGGGGTGCGTTCATCGGACACCGCTACGCGGCGCGGCACGGCCTCCCCGTCGTGCACACGATGCACAATCGCGTCGACGTCGGGATCGAGGCGACCGCGCCCTTCCCGACTCTCGTCCTCCGCGTGCTGAACGCGTGGGCGCGGCGGGCGCTGCGCGGCGCGGCGGCGACGCGAGGCAACGCGGCGACCCCGCCGTCCCCGGGCGTGAATCCGCGGGATGCCGCGCGTTCCGCACGCGTGGCGGCGGCTGCGCCCGCGGCGCCCGACGCACGCGCGGGGCACGCGACGCAGGGCGCCGGCCCGGCAGACGGATGGGCCTATCTCCGCCGCTTCGCGGGCCTCTCGCGCGCGATCACCGCACCCTCCGGGCACTTCGCTCGGCGCCTCGAAGAGCGCGGTGTCGTGCCCGCCGCCGGCGGTGTCGATGTCATCTGGAACGGCATCGACGACGACATCCTCGACGCCGCGCTCGCGACCGGTGCCGAGGCCCGCCGCCCCGGCCCCCCGCGCTTCGTGTGGCTCGGCCGGATGAGCCCCGAGAAGCGCCTCCTGCCGTTCCTCGAGGCGGTGGTCGAGTCGGGCATCGACGCCGAGGTCGAGATCATCGGCGGTGGCGCCCAACTCCGCGCGGCGCAGAAGCTCGTCGCGGAGCGGAAGCCCGTGGCATCCGTGGTCTTCTCCGGACGCCTCAGCTACGCCGAGACGCTCGCGCGGCTGGCGGCTGCCGACGCGGTGGTGCAGACCTCGATCGGCTTCGAGACGCAGGGCATGACCGTGTTCGAGGCGGCCTCGCTCGGAACTCCGGCGGTCGTCAGCGATCCCGATATCGCGTCGGAGCTGGGCGCTGGCGTCTGGGCGGTTCCGGATGCAACGACCTCCGCGCTCGCGGACTCGCTCCGCCGCGCGGCCGACGACATCGCAGCGGGCACGCCGGTCGCTGTCGACCCGACGATCGCGGAGCGGTTCCGCCAGTCGTCGCGGACGGCAGCGATGGTCGGGGTGTACGGCCGGGCCGTTTCCGCCGGACGCTGACGCTTCTTTTCGCGCGAGGCGGGTTCCCGACGGCGCGCGGCGCGCGCGGGGTCGGTGGGGACCGCGCGGTAGCCGTCGGTGCGGATGAGCCACACCGACGCGACCACGCTGACGAGGGTGAGGGCGGCGAGAGCGATGAGATAAGCCATGGCAGAAAAGCTACGCATCGCCATTTTGCGCCGCGAGTGGCACGATGGACGGTGTTCGTTCGATTTCTGCCACTCCTTGAGGTGCACATGCGTTCTGTCGCCGTCGTGATCCAGCCGGGTTTCGCTCCGTTCGAGTTCGGTCTCGCGTGCGAGGCATTCGGCCTCGATCGCACGGATGAGGGCATCCCCAATTTCGACTTCCGCATCGTGGCGCCGGATCCGGGCGTCGTCCCCTCGAACATCGGCTTCTCGGTGAATGTCGAGCTCGGTCTCGACGCGGCGGCCGACGCCGACATCGTCATCCTCGCGCCGATTCCGCGCGAGCAGTGGGGGTCCGTGGATCCGCGTGTGCTCGAGGTCGTGCGTGCCGCTCACGCGCGTGGCGCGTGGCTCCTGAGCGTGTGCAGTGGGGCGTTCGTGATCGCGGCAGCCGGTGTGCTCGACGGCCAGCGCGCCACCACGCACTGGCGCTACGCCGACGTCATGGCGCGCATGTATCCCTCGATCGACGTCGACCCCGACGTGCTCTACGTGCAGTCCGGGCGCATCATCACGAGCGCGGGAACCGCCGCCGGTCTCGACGCCTGCCTTCACTTGCTGCGCCAGGAGCTCGGCGCCGAACTCACCAACCGCATCGCCCGGCGCATGGTGGTCGCCCCGCAGCGCGACGGCGGGCAGGCGCAGTTCATCGCCTCGCCGCTGCCGGTCGCTCCGTCGATGTCGCTCGCGCCGGTGACTGAGTGGATGCTGCAGAACCTGGATGCCGAACTCTCGGTCGATCAGCTGGCCTCCCGCGCGCACATGTCGCCGCGGACCTTCGCCCGCCGCTTCAAGGCCGACCTCGGTGCCACGCCCGCCGCGTGGCTCGCCCGCCAGCGCCTCCTGCACGCGCAGCGCCTTCTCGAGGAGACCGATCTCGGCCTCGACCGCATCGCTGCGGAGTGCGGGTTCGGCTCGGCGGCGGTGCTGCGTCAGAACTTCGCCCGCACGCTGGGCCTGACCCCCACGGCATATCGCGCGCGCTTTTCGTGTGCGGATGACGTGCCTGCCGCGCCGCGCGAGGCCGTGCCCGCCTGACGTCGTCCGGGGGCCGGGTTTCGGCATCCGGGATTCGTCCTGTTGCGGCCTCGGTTGCCCCGGGGCGGCGGGCGGGCCGCGGCCGTGCCGTCGCGCGGAGTTCGTGGGCGCCACGCCGTTTGTGCGGCGTTGTTCGCGGCGTGTCGTGGCCGGACTCCGCATGGCGGTACGCGCGGTGGTGCGGCGGGTTTCGCCTCGGGGTGATCCCCGCCCGGCGGTCGTGCGCCGTTGGGCGGATTTCGTGGGCGACGCGCCGTTCGGCTGGTCGCCGGTGCGGCGTGTCGTGGCTGGACTCCGCATGGCGGTACGCGCGGTGGTGGGGCGGGTTTCGCCTCGGGGTGATCCCCGCCCGGCGGTCGCGTGCCGTTGGGCGGATTTCGTGGGCGACGCGCCGTTCGGCTGGTCGCCGGGGCGGCGCGTCGCAATCGAACTCCGCGTGACGGTACGCCCCCGCGCGCACCCCCCACTTCGCCTGACGGTACGCCCCCGCGCGCACCCCCACTCCGCCTGGCGGTAGGCGCCGGCCCGAACCCGGACGCCACCAGACGGCCAGGTGGGCACCGCCTGCCTTGCTCCGGTCCCGTCCGGGACGGATCCCGGATGCCGCGCCTCGACGACTCGGTCGCGTGCCGCGTTCATTGCCCCGTGCGGGCCGAACTCCGGACGCCTCGGCCCGTCACCGCCCCCATCGCCCCCAGGACGGATTCCGAAT
>NZ_JARHXC010000238.1:0-17008 GCF_029222405.1 Microbacterium sp. Kw_RZR3
GCTGCGCGCACGCATCCACGTCGTCTCGGCTGCGTCCGCCGGCATGTACCCCTCGCCGATGGCGACCAGGACGCCGTCGAGGCAGGCCGCCGTGAGTTCGGCGAGCGAGAGGCGCTCGCCCGGGAAGAACAGAAAAGGCGACACCATCACGTCAGTCTGACGCGAGGGTGTCGCCCGCTCCCACCGAAGCGGGAATCTGTGGATAAGTGATCAGCCGCCGAGGGCGCGCAGCCAACCACGACGTGCTTCGAGCGCCTCGGACGCCTGTGCGGCCGCGCGCTTGTCGCCCCGTGCCTCCGCCTCGGCCAGCTCGGACTCGAGCTTCGCGATGGCATCCGTGATCTGACGCGTCATGTCGTTCGCACGCGCCTTCTGCTCGGGATCGTTGCGCTTCCAGTCCGCGTCCTCGCGCGTACGCACGCTCTGCTCGACCTTGCGCAGCTCGTCGTCGAGACCGCGCTCGACGTCGCGGGGGAACACGCGGCCGATCTCGTCCCACTGTCGCTGGATGGCGGTGAGGCGCTGACGGGCCGTCGCGAGGTTCTTCTCGTCGACGATGGGCGCCGCCTGCTCGAGAAGTGCGCGCTTCTGCTCGATCTTCTCGCGAGAGGCTTCGATGTCGGCGGCCTCGCGTTCCCCGCGGGCGCTGTAGAGCGCGTCGCCCGCGGCCTTGAAGCGTGCCCAGAGCGCGTCGTCGACCTTGCGACCAGCGCGCCCGGACGCCTTCCACTGGTCGAGAAGGTCGCGGTACGCCCCGATGCCGTCCTCGCCGCGCGGGGCGAGGGCCTCGGCGCGCTCCACGAGACGCGTCTTGGCGTCGCGGGCGGCCTTGTGGGTCTCATCGAGTGCCGAGAAGAACTCGCGACGGTGACGGTCGAATGTCGCGCGAGCGTCACGGAACCGGCGCCAGAGCTGCTGTGCGGTGGACTTCGGCAGGCGGGGACCGTTCTGCTGGTGCGCCTGCCACCGGTCGAAGAGCGCCGACATCTCGGCGGTGCTCTGCTTCCACTGCACGGTCTGCGGGTCGCGGGCGGCGAGAGCCTCGGCCTCCTCGACGATGACGGTGCGCTCGCGCACCGCCTCCGCGACGGCCTCCTTGGCCGCAGCGGCCTCGCTCTCGCTCGCCTCCGCGAGCTCGGCGGTCAGGGCGTCGATGCGCGAGATGAGAGCCGCGAGGTCGCCGACGGCGGCAGCGCCGTCGAGCTTCGCACGGACGCTCAACGCGGTGGTGCGCAGGTCGGACGCCGAGGCGCCGCCGCGGCGGTGACGGACCTCGAGCAGGGTCACCTCGCTCGCGAGGTCGGCGAACTTGCGCTCGAAGTAGGCGAGCGCCTCGGCCGGGGTGCCATCGGGGTACTGGCCCACGACGCGCCAACCGTCGGCCTCGCGCACTGAGACCGTGCCCTCGTCGTCAACGCGGCCCCACGGCTCGCTCGGCGCCGCAATACGAGCTCCCGGACGCGGGCCGGGGCGCGGTGACGGCGCGGGAGCCGGTGACGGGGGCACCGGAGCAGCGACAGGAGCCTCAGCGGCATCCGCTTCGGTCGTTTCGGCGACGTCGTCGGGGCCGTCCGCGGGCACCGCGATCTCGGGGGCGGAAGCAGCGGTCTCTTCGGCGGGATCAGTGGCCGCCGCGGACTCGTCGGGCGAGACGGGTGTCTCGTCTGCGGGTACCAGTTCGTCGGCTGCGTCGCTCGAGTCGTGCGAGCCGGCGGTGTCGGGGGAGGAAGCGGAAGTCACGGAAATAGCACCTCATCGCGGCGAAGCCGCCTGGGGGAGAAGGACGATCCCGAGCCTAGTACGCCCGACCGGGACATGAAGGGGTCAGGGTGTCGGCGACCCCGTCGGCTCGAGGTCGGGGAGAGGGGCATCGGACGGGGTCGGCACGGACGGGGTGTCGGTCGCGCTGGGCGCCGGGGTCGGTGCTCCCGGGCCCGCGACGAAGTACACGGTTTGGACGCCGACGGCGCCCGCGATCACGAGGAGTCCGAGGACGATCCCGACGACGTTGTCCCGTCGGCGACGATGGCCCTGTCGCCGATGCAGTTCCTGCCGCGCCTGGTACACGCGAGCCCGCTCGCGCTGCTCGCGGCTCTGCCGGTCTTTCCCGCCCGTCGCCACATCGACCTCCTCCGGCCGCCGCGCGACCGCCCCCGATCCTACGCAGGGCCGGCGGAGGCCGACAAAAGAGCGACGCCGGTGTCGGTGGCCCCGGCTAGCCTGGATCGGTGCCCGCTTCCTCCGCCCTCTTCCAGGGCCAGACCCCGCTCGCTGTCCGCATGCGGCCGACGAGTCTCGATGAGGTCGCGGGCCAGGGCCACCTCCTCCGTCCGGGCTCGCCCCTCGTCACCCTCGCCAGCACCGACTCCTCGGCATCCGGGTCCGCCGTCTCGGTGATCCTGTGGGGCCCTCCCGGAACGGGGAAGACGACGCTCGCCCAAGCCATCGCGCGGTCCTCGGGACGACGCTTCGTCGAGCTGTCGGCGATCACCGCCGGCGTGAAAGACGTCCGCGAGGTGATGCAAGAGGCCCTCACCCAGCGCGACCTGTACGGGCAGTCGACGATCCTCTTCCTCGACGAGATCCACCGCTTCACGAAGGCCCAGCAGGACGCGCTCTTGCCCGGGGTCGAGAACGGTTGGGTCGTCCTGATCGCCGCGACCACCGAGAATCCCTCGTTCTCGGTGATCTCGCCCCTGCTGTCGCGGTCGCTGCTCCTGACCCTCCGACCCCTCGGTGACGATGACCTCGGGGCGCTCGTCGATCGCGCGGTGACCGATCCGCGCGGGCTCGCCGGCCGAGTCGTGCTCGACGACGAGGCGCGCGCGGCACTCGTGCGGCTCGCCTCAGGAGACGCGCGGCGCGCCCTCACGGCTCTCGAGGCGGCGGCTTCCGTGGCGGGCGACGATGCGGGGCTCGCCGAGACAGCAGAGGACGACGACGATCCGGATGCCGATGCAGCCGCCGCGGCGTCCGAGGTCGCCGACCCGCCCGTCATCACCGCAGATCACATCGCGCAGGCCGTCGACCGGGCCCTGTTGCGCTACGACCGTCAAGGCGACGAGCACTACGACGTCATCAGCGCGTTCATCAAGTCGGTACGCGGATCGGACCCGGACGCGGCGATCCACTACCTCGCACGGATGATCGAGGCGGGGGAGGACCCCCGCTTCATCGCTCGACGTCTCGTGATCTCGGCTGCCGAAGACATCGGCATGGCCGACCCGCAGGCGCTGCAGATCGCCGTCGCGGCCGCCGACGCCGTCGCGTTCATCGGCATGCCCGAGGGCCGGATCCCGCTCGCGGAGGCGACGGTGTACCTCGCGACCACCGCGAAGTCGAACGCCGCGTACAACGCGATCAACGCCGCGATCGCCGACGTCCGCGCGGGCGGCTTCGGGCGCGTCCCGATGCACCTGCGCGACGCTCACTACCCCGGGGCGAAGCGACTCGGTCACGGCAAGGGCTACAAGTACGCGCACGACAGCGAGATCGGCATCGTGACGCAGCAATACCTGCCCGACGAACTACGTGGTCGGCGCTACTACGAGCCCACCAACCACGGGGCCGAGCGCGACGTGTCGGCGCGGCTCGAGAAGATCCGCCGCATTCTCGACGGCGGGTGAATTCCGGGGCGTTCCGGCGGGTTCGGGCTCCTGCCCGTGCCACAGTGTGTGCCCGTGATCGTCCTCCTTGCCGCTGCCGCCGTCTTTGCGCTCGACGTGTATGCCGTCGTGCTCGTCCTGCTTCGGGCCGCCGTCTATCGAGTGCACCTGTACCGTCCGATGCTGGTGAACCTCGGCCTGTCTTTCGTGCCGGTTCCGCTGTCGCTGGTCGCGGGCTTCGGGTTCCTGCTGTTCGTCCACTACCGCAGCCATCCGCTCGAATCCGCCTCCGTGCTCGAGGGGGTGCTCGCGGTGATGGCGCTCGCTCTGCCGACGTGCGCCTGGCTGCTCATGTTCCCCAACTCGGTGTACCTCATCACGGAGCTGAACTTCAGCCATCGGGTCGAGAACACCCCGGTTCCGCTCTGGTACGACATCGTCCAGACGCTGGCGCTGACGTTGTCGGGTATCGCGAACGCGATCCTCAGCCTGGCCCCCCTTCAGATGTTCGTCATCATCGGCCAGCAGAACGGCAACCAGGTCACCGTCGAGAGCTGGGTCTTCTCCGGCGTCGTCATCCTGCTCGGAGCGGTGGGTGTGTACCTCGGTCGGTACCTGCGGTTCAACAGCTGGGACGTGCGGCATCCGGTGTCGATGGCCCGAAAGCTCTCGTCGCACCTGCGGGAGCGCGGCAAAGGGCTGGAGGCCCTCGGCTTCGTCATCACGCACGCGACACTCGTCGCGCTGCTCTACGTCCCGCTGTTCCTCTTCGCATGGGGCTCGTTGGTCGCAGCCGGCCTCTGATAGCATTAATCGGTTCGAAACAGAGTTTTCGGGCATCCCCTCTCTTCTTCACCGACCTTCCGGCGTGCCCCGGCGTGCAGTCCGGATAGGGCGAAGAGAGGCGATACGTCCGTGAGCCGCGAAAGGCGCGGCCACGTCATCGGAAGGAGAACTTCGTGACCACGAAGTCTCAGGACCGCCGCAAGGTGCGTCTGTCGCGCGCCCTCGGCGTCGCACTCACCCCCAAGGCCGCCCGCTACCTCGAGAAGCGTCCCTACGCTCCGGGTGAGCACGGTCGCACCAAGCGCAAGGCTGACAGCGACTACGCCGTCCGTCTGCGCGAGAAGCAGCGTCTGCGCGAGCAGTACGGCATCCGCGAGAAGCAGCTGCGCATCGCGTTCAACGAGGCACGCCGCACCGACGGCCTGACCGGTGAGAACCTGGTCGAGCTGCTCGAGATGCGTCTGGACGCCCTCGTCGTGCGTTCGGGCTTCGCCCGCACCACCGCGCAGGCTCGCCAGCTCGTCGTGCACCGCCACATCCTGGTCGACGGCCAGCTCGTGGACCGCCCGTCGTTCCGCGTGAAGCCGGGTCAGCAGATCCACGTCAAGCCGAAGAGCGAGGGCCTCGAGCCCTTCCAGGTCGCCGCCGCCGGTGGGCACGCCGAGGTGCTGCCCCCCGTTCCCGGTTACCTCGAGGTCGACCTGTCGACGCTCCAGGCGAAGCTCCTGCGTCGCCCCAAGCGCGCCGAGGTGCCCGTCACGTGTGACGTGCAGCTCGTCGTCGAGTACTACGCCGCCCGCTGATCCCAGCGAGCACACGAAGGGCGTCGGGTTCTCCCGGCGCCCTTCGTCGTTACAGCTCGCGCTCCCGCCGCCTTTGGTGGTTTCCTCGTCGTGCGTGCGCAGCATTCGTTTGCCCGAGATGGCCGGTCTTGGCTGGCGCCGGCGACCGTCTGCGGCAAACGAACGGCGAAAGCGTCTGTTCGTTTGCCCGAGATTGTCGGTGCGAGGTCGAGCCGCCGACCATCTGCGGCAAACGAACGCGAGAGGAACATCCGCAGAAGATCTCTCTGAAGCGGCGCACGACGACCGTCGCCTACGATGAAGGATGCCGCGACCGCGGCGCTGTATCGAGGAAGAAGTGGTGATCGTGAAAAGCCTCGTCTGGTTCGCCTTCGGCATCGTCGGCGGTTTCGTCGCCGCTCACCTGGTGAACAAGGACCCCCGCGGTCAGGAGCTGTTCGCGCAGCTCGATTCCCGCATCAGCGAGTTCACCGATCGCATGAGCGACGCCTACCACGAGCAGGAGATCCGCCTGTCGGAGATCGTCGACGACGTCAAGGGCGTCGCCGCCTCCGCGAGCACGTCCCTCGGTACCGCCGCCGACGCGGCGCGCTCGGCTTCCTCGTCCGACTGACCTTCCGGCATCCCGCCCCCGGCGCCGGGGGAGGGTCCGCACGCCCATCGAAAGATTCGCCATGAAAACCGCCGAGATCGCCCAGCGCTTCCTCGACTTCTTCGAGAAGAAGAACCACACGATCGTCCCCTCGGCCTCGCTCGTCACCGACGACCCGGCCCTGCTGTTCACCGTGGCGGGCATGGTGCCCTTCATCCCGTACCTGAGCGGTGTCGTTCCGCCGCCGTACCCGCGCGCGGCCGACGTGCAGAAGTGCATTCGCACCAACGACATCGAAGAGGTCGGCAAGACGCCCCGCCACGGCACCTTCTTCCAGATGCTCGGCAACTGGTCGTTCGGCGACTACTTCAAGGAAGACGCGATCCGCTACGCGTGGGAGCTGCTGACCGCCCCCGAGTCCGAGGGCGGCCTCGCCTTCGACCCGAAGGATCTCTGGGTCACCGTCTACGAAGAGGACGACGAGGCTCACGACCTCTGGCTGAAGCTCAGCAGGCTGCCCGAGGATCGCATCCAGCGCCTCGGCAAAGACACGAACTACTGGTCGACCGGTCTCCCGGGTCCGGCGGGCCCGTGCTCCGAGATCTTCTTCGACCGTGGCCCGGCGTACGGCATCGACGGGGGACCGGCGACCGACGACGACCGCTACGTCGAGATCTGGAACCTCGTGTTCATGCAGTACGAGATCACGAACGTGCGGTCGAAGTACGACTTCGACATCGTCGGCGAGCTGCCGGCGAAGAACATCGACACCGGCATGGGCCTGGAGCGCATCGCGTTCATCAAGCAGGGCGTCGACAACATGTACGAGACCGACCAGGTACGCCCGGTCCTCGATCTCGCCGCAAAGCTCGCGGGCAAGTCGTACGGTGCCGAGTCGCACGAGGACGACGTGCGCCTCCGCATCGTCGCCGACCACGTCCGTTCCTCGCTCATGCTGCTGGCCGACGGCGTGACGCCCTCGAACGAGGGACGCGGGTACATCCTGCGGCGCATCATGCGTCGCGCCATCCGTTCGATGCGCCTGCTCGGCGTCGAGGGCCCGACCTTCCCGGAGCTGTTCGCCGCGTCGCGCGACGCGATGAAGGAGTCGTACCCGGAGGTCGAGGCCGACTACGCGCGCCTGTCGGCCTACGCGATCGCCGAGGAGCAGACGTTCCTCCGCACGCTGGCGGCCGGATCCGCCATCCTCGACCAGTCGGTGGCCGAAGCGAAGAACGGCGGGGGCACGACGCTGTCGGGTTCCGAGGCGTTCCTGCTGCACGACACGTACGGCTTCCCCATCGACCTCACGCTCGAGATCGCCGAAGAGGCGGGCCTGAGCGTCGACCGCGGAGCCTTCGACCAGCTCATGCAGGAGCAGCGCACCCGCGCGAAGGCCGACGCCCGTGCTCGCAAGGGCGCGATCGCCGATCAGAGCGCGTACCGCGAGTTCCGCGCGCTGGGCGAGACGGTGTTCACCGGATACACCGAGCTGCAGACGGAGTCGACCGTGCTCGGCATCCTGGTCGACGGTCAGGGAACGGATCGCGCCTCCGCCGGACAGATCGCCGAGGTCATCACGGCCGAGACCGCTCTGTACGCCGAGTCGGGCGGCCAGGTCGCCGACAAGGGCACGATCGTGGGGCCGGGGTACGAGCTCGAGGTGCTCGACGTGCAGCGCCCCGTGCCGGGGCTCATCAGCCACACCGTCGAGGTCACCACCGGTGAGGTGTCGGTCGGTTCGCCCGCCACCACCGTGGTCGACGCCCTCAACCGGCACTCGGCGCAGCAGGCGCACTCCGCGACGCACCTCGTGCACGCGGCGATCCGCGACACCCTCGGCAAGACGGCGACGCAGACCGGCTCGCTCAACCGCGCCGGATACATGCGCTTCGACTTCAGCTGGGGCTCGGCGCTCTCGCCCGCGACCCGCACCGAGATCGAGGACATCGCCAACAACGCCGTCCGCGACAACCTCGAGGTCACGACGCGCGTGATGTCGCTCGACGAGGCGAAGGCCGCGGGCGCCATGGCGCTGTTCGGCGAGAAGTACGGCGACACGGTGCGCATGGTCGACATCGGCGGTCCCTGGTCGCGCGAGCTCTGCGGCGGCACGCACGTCGCCCGCAGCTCCGAGATCGGCCTGGTCAACCTCGTCGGCGAGCAGTCGGTCGGCGCCTCGAACCGTCGCGTGGAGGCGCTCGTGGGCCTCGATGCCTTCCGCGACCTGGCGGCGGAGCGCGCGATCGTGTCGCAGCTGTCGACGTCGCTCAAGACACCACGCGAGCAGCTCACGACCCGCATCGCGGAGCTGGCGGCGAGCCTCAAAGCGGCCGAGAAGAAGATCGCCGCGTTCGAGGCACAGGCCCTGACCGGTCGTCTGCCCCAGCTGGTCGAGGCGGCCGTCGCCGTCGGCACCGTGCGCGTCGTCGCACAGAGTCTGGGGGAGGGCGCGTCGGCCGACGATGTGCGCTCGCTCGCCCTGCAGGTGCGAGACCGTCTCGGGAGCGACCCGGCCGTCGTCGCCCTCGCCTCGGTCGCGGCCGGGCGCGCCACGGTCGTCGTCGTGACGAACGAAGCCGCCCGCGAACGGGGCCTGGCCGCCGGTGCCCTCGCGAAGGCCGCCGCGGGGGTTCTCGGCGGCGGCGGGGGCGGTCGCCCCGACGTCGCGCAGGGCGGCGGAACGGATGCCACGGCTCTGCCGCAGGCGCTCGAGGGCATCGTCGCGGACGTGCGGGCGACCACCGCGTGACGGCGTTTCGGCGCGGCATCCGTCTCGGGATCGATGTCGGGCGCGCCCGTGTCGGTGTCGCCCGCTCCGACCCGGACGGAGTACTCGCCGTCCCTGTCGAGACGGTTCCGCGCAAGGGCGAGCCCGTCCGCCGCATCGCCGCCCTCGCCGCGGAGTACGAGGCGTTCGAGGTGCTCGTCGGCCTGCCGCTGAATCTCCGCGGCGAGGACACGCCCTCGACGACCGACGCCCGCAGGTTTGCGCAGGCTCTCGCCACCGCATTGCCGATGCCCGTCCGGCTGGTCGATGAGCGTCTGAGCACCGTGTCGGCGCACGGTGTGCTGAGAGAGGCAGGACGTTCCCAGCGGGATTCTCGTAGCATTGTGGACCAAGTCGCCGCTGTGGTGCTGCTGCAGCAGGCGCTCGACGTGGAGCGACAGTCCGGTGACCCGGCCGGACCCGCCGTCACACCGGGACAGGAGCCCGCCTGACATGCCCGAAAACGACCCCAACGCCAACGACCCCCTCGCCGACCTGTACGGACGGCTGCCCGACCCGCGCGCGGCCGCTTCGGACGGCGCGCGGCGACGGTCGCCGTCGACGGACGAGTCGCCCGCCGCGCCCGAGCCGGAGACGCCCGTGTCGCGCCGCGCCGCGCGAGCTGCTCGCGCGCAGACAGGACCCACCGCGGCACAGACCGGTGTGCCCGCTCCGGCGCAGAGCACGGAATCCGTCGCCTCGACGCCCGCCGCCTCCCGGCCGCGAACGACGGCGCCGACGAACAACGCGGCGCCGACTCCGTCGGCCGGCGCCGCCACGCGCCCCGCCGCGGCACAGCCCGGCCCCGCTCGAACCCCCGCCGAGACGGCTCGTCGAGCGGCCGCCGCGGAGCAGCCCACGCAGCAGATCCCGACCACGCCCGCTGAGCGCGAGCCCGCTCTCGTCGGCGCAGCGGCTGCCGGAGTGTCGGCCGGACGGACGGCGAACGACGGCACCGTACCGAGTGGCTCGCTCGAGGACCTCTTCACCGGCCGCGCCCACACCGACCAGATCGGCGCCCCCGCTCCCCGGAAGCCCAAGAAGCGTCGCCGCACCGGCGGGTGGATCGCCCTCGGGATCGTCCTCGTGGTCATCGGCGGCCTCGTGGGCGGCGGCTTCGCCCTGTGGAACACCTACGGCGACCGGGTTCAGGCGTTCCTCGGCACCGGCGAGCCCCTCGACTACGGGGCGGGCATCGCCAACGGCGAGGCCCGCGTGACGATCGTGGCGGGGGACACCGGCGAGTCCGTCTCCCCGAAGATGTTCGACGCCGGCGTGACCAAGGCCTCCAACTCGCTCTACAAGTACATGGTCGACAATTCGGTCGGCTTCACCTTCCAGCCGGGTGTCTACAAGCTGCAGAAGCAGATGACGTCCGAGGCCGTCATCGCCGCACTCCGCGACCCGGCGAACCGCCTCGACAACTCCGTGCAGCTGCGCGAGGGCCTCACGCTCACCCAGTCGCTCGACGTGATCTCGGAGCAGACGGGCATCGCGCGCGCCGACCTCGACGCGGCCGTCGCCGATCCGTCGCAGTACGGCGTCTCCGCCTCGTCGCTCGAAGGATGGATCTTCCCCGCCACCTACGACTTCGACGAGGGCGTCGCCGCGAAGGACGTGATCGCGCGCATGGTCCAGCGCACGGTGCAGTCGCTCGATCAGGCGGGAGTGCCCGAGAGCGACCGCGAGCGGATTCTCATCATCGCGTCGATCATCGAGCGCGAAGCGCGCAACCCCGACGACTTCTACAAGGTCTCGCGCGTGATCGAGAATCGCCTCCAGCCCGACAACGACGAGACGCACGGCCTTCTGCAGATGGACTCGACCGCCCAGTACGGCGTCGGAGAGATCGGCGCGGGAAGCTCGTCGTCGTCCGAGAACGCGCTCACCAGCGACAACCCATGGAACACCTACATCCACCCGGGTCTGCCGGTGGGGCCGATCGCCAACGCGGGTGACCTCGCGATCGACGCGGCCATGCACCCCGTCGACGGACCGTGGTACTACTTCACGACCGTCAACCTCGCGACGGGAGAGACGGTCTTCTCGACGACGTACGCCGATCAGCTCAAGGCCGTCGACCAGTTCCAGCAGTGGTGCCGCGACAACCCCGACGGCGGATGCTGAGCGCCGACCGGCTCGCCGTCTGGGGGGACCCGATCGATCACTCACGGTCGCCGTCGCTGCACGCGGCGGCGTACCGCGAGCTGGGGCTGTCGTGGACGTACGGGCGGCAGCGAGTGACCGAGGCGGATTTTGCCGTCCGCCTGGGCGAGTTGGACGGCACCTGGCGCGGGCTCTCGCTCACGATGCCGTTGAAGAACGTCGCCTTCCGCGCCGCTGTCGAGCTCGACGACGCCGCGCGGCGTACGGGCGCCGTGAACACGTTCCTCCTCACGTCCGACGGACCGCGCGGGTTCAACACCGACGTCGGAGGCCTGGCGCGCGCCCTGCGCGAGGCGGGCGTGGCTGAACCGGGCGTGGCGCGCATTCTCGGAGCAGGCGCCACGGCGACTTCCGCGGTGATGTCTCTCGCTGAGCTCGGCACGCGGCGCGTCGAGGTCGTGGCCCGTCGCCCCGAAGCCGTCATCCCCCTGAGGGACCTGGGGGAGTCCGTCGGTGTCGAGATCTCACGCGCGTCGTTCGACGATCCCCGGATGCCAGCGCCCGTCGATGTGACCGTCGCGGCTCTCCCGGGGAAGGTCGACGTGGGTCCCGGCATCCGTCCCTTCGCCGAGAACGGCGGGCTGCTCGTCGACGTCGTCTACGGCAACTGGCCGACCGCCCTCGCCGAGCAGTGGCGCGCCGCGGGGAACGAGGCGATCAACGGGCTTCCGATGCTGCTGCACCAGGCGCTGCTGCAGGTGCGCATCTTCGTCGGCGGCGATCCGGCCGTTCCCCTCGAGCGCGAGGACGCCGTGCTGGCCGCGATGCGCATCGCGCTCGTGGGAGACTAGACGAATGCTTCGCGTTCTCACGGCCGGCGAGTCCCACGGCCCCGAACTGATCGCCCTCATGGAGGGGATGCCGGCGGGCGTTCCCATCTCGTCCGCGCAGATCCGCGCAGAACTCGCGCGTCGCCGGCTCGGCTACGGCCGCGGCTCGCGCATGAAGTTCGAGGAAGACGAGCTGACGCTGTCCACGGGCATCGTGCAGGGCTACACGATCGGCAGCCCCATCGCGCTGCGCATCGGCAACACCGAGTGGCCGAAGTGGACCGAGGTCATGAGCCCCGAGCCCGTCGAGCTGTCGGACAAGTCGCGCGGTCGCGGTGCGGCGCTGACGCGTCCGCGTCCGGGTCACGCCGACCTCGTCGGCATGCAGAAGTACGGCTTCGACGAGGCCCGGCCGATCCTCGAGCGTGCGTCTGCTCGCGAGACCGCCGCGCGTGTGGCCCTCGGGGCCATCGCCCGCTCGTTCCTCGGCGAGCTCGGCATCCGGCTCGTCAGCCACACGCTCTCGATCGGACCCGTTCGTGTTCCCGATGACGCCGCGATCCCCGCGCCCGACGACGTCGACCGCCTCGACGCCGACCCGCTGCGGTGCTTCCACCCCGCGACGAGCGAGGCGATGGTCGCGGAGATCGATGACGCCAAGAAGGCGGGTGACACCCTCGGCGGTGTCGTCGAGGTGCTCGCCTACGGTCTGCCCCCGGGGCTCGGCTCGCACGTGCAGTGGGACCGTCGACTGGATGCCAAGCTCGCCCAGGCGCTCATGAGCATCCAGGCGATCAAGGGCGTCGAGGTCGGCGACGGCTTCCTCACCACCACGCGCCGTGGCTCGCAGGCGCACGACGAACTCTTCGCCACGGAGGACGGCATCACGCGTTCGTCCGACCGCGCCGGCGGCACCGAGGGCGGAATGTCGACCGGTACGGTGCTGCGCGTGCGCGCCGGCATGAAGCCGATCGCCACGATCCCGAAGGCGCTGCGCACCGTCGACGTCGCGACCGGCGACACCGCGGCGGCGCACCACCAGCGCTCCGACGTCTGTGCGGTTCCCGCGTCCGGTGTCGTCGCCGAAGCGATGGTGGCTGTGACGCTCGCCGACGCCGTGCTCGAGAAGTTCGGGGGCGACAACATCGCCGAGACGCGTCGCAACCTCGAGTCGTACCTCGCGAACCTCCCCGAGACGCTGCGCACGAGCGACGCGTCCGACGCCGCGCTGCTCGCGCATGACCCCGCCTGAGCCGGTGGACCAGGCGACGACGATCCCGGATGCCGGGACCTCGGCTGTCGTCCTGATCGGGCCGATGGGGGCGGGGAAGACCAGCGTCGGGCGCCGTGTCGCGCGCGCCCTTGGCACGCCGTTCACCGACACCGACAAGCTCGTCGTCCGCGACCACGGCCCGATCCCGGCGTTGTTCCGTGCCCACGGCGAGCCGCACTTCCGCGCCCTCGAGCGCGAGGCCGTCGCCGAGGCGCTGACCCGCGGCGGCGTGGTCGCGCTGGGCGGGGGTGCGGTCCTCGACGCCGTGACGCGCGAGCGGTTGCGAGAGCACCGGGTGGTGCTGCTGACCGTGGCGCCGCACGTCGTGGCATCCCGGATCCACGGAGACGATCGGCCGCTCCTCGGCGGTGAAGACCCCGTCGCGCGCTGGCTGCGGATCTTCGAGGAACGGCGGCCGGTCTACGAAGAGACGGCCGACATCGCATTCGACACCTCATCCGGCCCGCTCGTGCGGGTCGTCGACGACATCGTGGCTTGGGCACGCCGAGTGCCGGCCGGGGAGACGGCATGACCGACACCACCACCATCAGCGTCGCCGGCGACTCCGGCTACGACATCACGATCGGCCGTGGCCTCCTGGCCTCGCTCGGAGAGGTGCTGCCGGCGGCCGCGCAGAAGGTGCTCGTGGTGCACCCGCCGACGCTCGCGAAGCAGGCGGAAGAGCTGCGCGCGCAGCTGATGGGAGACCGCCAGGTGCTCCTCGCCGAGATCCCGGATGCCGAGGCCGGCAAGCGCGTGGAAGTCGCGGCGTTCTGCTGGCAGGTCATGGGACAGGCCGACTTCACGCGGACCGACGCCGTCATCGGCTTCGGTGGGGGAGCGGTCACCGACCTCGCCGGCTTCGTCGCGGCGACCTGGCTGCGCGGCGTCGCCCTCGTGCAGGTCCCGACGACCGTGCTCGGCATGGTCGACGCCGCCGTCGGGGGCAAGACCGGAATCAACACCGCGGAGGGGAAGAACCTCGTCGGAGCGTTCTGGCCGCCGGTCGCCGTCGTGTGCGACCTCGACCTGCTCGACACGCTGTCGAAGAACGAGGCGACGGCCGGGTTCGCCGAAGTCGTCAAGGCGGGTTTCATCTGGCATCCGGAGATCCTCGATCTCATCGAGGCCGACCCATCGGGGATCGTCGATCCGCGCGGCGACGCGTTCCGCCGCTGCATCGAACTGGCGATCGACATGAAGGCGCGGGTCGTCGGCGAGGACCTGCGCGAGGCGGGGCTGCGCGAGGTGCTCAACTACGGGCACACCCTCGGGCACGCGATCGAGCACGCCGAGCGCTACCGCTGGCGTCACGGCGCGGCGATCTCGGTCGGCATGGTGTTCGCCGCGGAGTTGTCGCGACTGGCCGGACGCCTCTCCGACGACGTCGCGCAGCGTCACCGCACCGTGTTGGAGTCACTGGGCCTGCCGACCACGTATCGCGCCGGGGCGTTCCAGACGTTGAAGGCGACCATGCAGCGCGACAAGAAGAGCCGCGGCAGCATGTTGCGCTTCATCGTGCTCGACGACCTCGCGCGCCCGACGGTGCTGCAGGCGCCGGATGAGTCGCTGCTGTTCGCCGCGTACCAGGAGGTCGGCGCGTAGGTTCGGCATCCGCCGGCGCGCTCGACATCGGGTTCGTGGATTCCGGATGCCATGGCATCCGCCGCTCTTCCCTCACTTGCGCGCGGCCCGTGCCGGGCACGGGGATGCGTCGCAGATCCGGAGATGCGCCTCGGATCCGGACGATTCGCACGGGATGCTCCGGATCCGCGACGCGTCTCCGGTTCTGCGACGGGAACGGCCCCGCCTCCGGAAGGAGACGGGGCCGTTCCACGCTGAGGATCAGACCCCCGCGGGGACGCGCTCCTCGGCGCGGAGGCCGAGCTGTGCTGTCGGCACGTTCTTCGTCTCGCGTGCCGTGAGGGCGCTGATCGACGCGATGATCGCGATGACCGCGGTGAAGAGGCTGATGACGACCCAGCCGCCCGCTCCTCCGCCGCCGAGCGCCGCGACGATGCTGGGCGCGAACCCGGCCATGAGGAAGCCGAGCTGCGTGCCGATCGCCATCCCCGAGAAACGAACGCGAGTGCTGAACATCTCGCCGTAGAAGGAAGGCCAGACGGCGTTGGCCGCCGCGTAGCCGCACGAGAAGGTCAGAACCGCGAGGCCGAAGGTGAGCAGGTCATTCCCCGCACCCATCGACAGCATGTAGAACGGCATGAACACGGCAGACGACAGAGCACCGTAGATGAAGACGGGCTTGCGGCCGATGCGATCGGCGAGCTTGCCGAACAGCGGCTGAGTGAACAGCGCCACGACATTGGCGACCACCACGAGCCACAGCGTGACGCTGGCGTCGAGTCCGACCTGCTTGCCGTAGGCGATCGCAAGGGTGCCGAACACCGTGGAGACCGCGGCGATGAACGCGCAGAAGATCACGCGGAGCACGTCGCGCCAGTGATTCTTCAGCAGGGGGACCAGCGGCATCCGGGCGATCTGGCCGGTCTCCTTGGCCTGCTCGAACTCGGGCGTCTCGTGCAGGCTCCGTCGGATGAAGAACGCCACGACCACGACGACGGCGCTGAGCCAGAACGGCACGCGCCATCCCCACGAGAACTTGATGTCGTCGGGGAGGGCGACCACGGGGATGAACACGAGCGCGGCGAGGATCTGACCCCCCTGCGTTCCCGTGAGGGTCCACGAGGTGAAGAAGGAACGGCGTCCGTCGGGGGCGTGCTCGAGGGTGAGCGACGACGCTCCCGCCTGCTCGCCCGCCGCCGACAGCCCCTGGGCCAAACGGCACAGCACGAGCAGGATCGGCGCGAACCAGCCGATCTGCGCGAAGCCGGGCAGGCAGCCGATCACGAACGTCGACAGACCCATGAGGAGCAGCGTGAACATCAGCACCTTCTGGCGTCCGATGCGGTCGCCGAAGTGGCCGAGGATGACGGCGCCCACCGGGCGGGCGACGTAGGCGAACCCGAAGGTCGCGAACGACATCACCAGTGCCGCCTGGTCGCCCGACGGGAAGAAGACGGTGGGGAAGATGAGCGCGGCGGCCGAGCCGAACAGGAAGAAGTCGTAGTACTCCACGGCGCTTCCCATGAAGCTGGCCGCGGCCGCCTTCACGGGAGTCTTCCGCGTCGTTGCGGTGGTGGTCATGGGGTGTGCTCCTTAGCGAGGAATGGCGGGGCTGGCGGGCGAGTCGGCGGCCACCAGGTCCAGGAAATGGGCGGTCATGCGATCGGGGTCGGGTCGCGTCCCCGTGATGAGGGCGAACGCATCGACGGCCTGGTGGACCGCCATACGTCCGCCGCTGAGCGTGCGGCAGCCGCGCTCGCGCGCGGCGACGAGGAGTTCGGTGTCGAGCGGGCGGTACACGATGTCGGCGACCCAGAGATCGGGGCGCAGCAGGTCGGCGTCGAGGGGGAGCCCCGGGTGCTCGGCCATTCCGACCGGGGTGCAGTGCACGAGGCCGTCGGCACCGTCGAGCACCTCGCCGAGGCGACCCGGCGTCGCGGTGTCGACGGCGGAGAGCGGATGCCGCGAGCCGAGGTCGTCGGCGAGCGCGGCCGCGCGTGCGGAGTCGAGGTCGACGATCGTCAGTCGAGCGGTCCCGAGGCGCAACAGCGCATCGGCGACGGCGGACCCTGCGCCACCCGCGCCGAGCTGGACGACGTGCCGGGTTGCGGCATCCGGGAGTCCATCGGTGAAAGCGGCGGCGAAGCCGGTCGTATCGGTGTTGTAGCCGACCCGACCCGCGGGAGTGAAGAGCACCGTGTTGACTGCGCCGAGGGCGGCGGCGACGGGGTCGATCCGGTCGAGGTGGGCGAGGACGCTCTGCTTGCACGGGTGCGTCACATTGACGGCGTCGTAGCCGAGGCGCTCGGCCCACGCGAGCACGTCGCCGATGCGCTCGGGGTCGATGCCCAGGGCGGTGAGGTCGAGTGGGCGGTAGACGTAGGTCAGCCCGAGCGCGCGCGCTTCGGCCATGTGCATCGGCGGGGTGAGCGAGGGGAGGACTCCCGTGCCGATGAGGCCGACGAGGTAGGGGGGCGCGTCGATCACGGTACTCCTTCGTGTCCGTGGGGCCGGTTATGTACTAACCGGTACGTTCAGAGGAAACCACGCTCACTCCGCGGTGTCAACGACGAGATCCCAGATGCCGTAGATCCGGGGCGCCCCGCGAGCATCCCGGTGGCTTCGACAAGCTCAGCCACCTGTGTCGAGAGGCCCCTGA
>NZ_JARHXC010000239.1:0-3701 GCF_029222405.1 Microbacterium sp. Kw_RZR3
GCTGGTGATGACCGTCGACACGGCGGGGATGACGCCCGTCAGCAGCAGGATGATGATCAGGATGCCGAGCGCCACGCGGTAGATCACGAACGGCAGGAAGCTGCCGCGCTTGAGGTACTGCATGAGGAACGCGATCACGAGATAGCCGACAACGAAGGCGATTACCGTCGCGATCGCGGTCTCGCCGAGGTTGTACGGACCGGTTCCCTCGTCGAAGCTCTTGTAGAGCTCGTACAGCCCGCTCGCGAACACCGCGGGCACGGCCAGCAGGAACGAGTACTCCGCGACAGCGGTGCGCTTGTAGCCGAGGGCGCGACCGAGGGTCGTGGTGGCGCCGGAGCGCGAGACGCCGGGAACGAGGGCGAGGGCCTGCGCGAACCCGAAGGCGAAGCCGTGACCCACGGTGAGGTCTTCGAGGTCGCGGCGGCGCTTGCCGTAGTGGTCGGCGACACCGAGCAGGACGCCGAAGACGATCAGCACGATCGCGGTGATCCACAGGCTCCGGAAGTTGTCGCGGATGAGGCTCTGCAGGAGGAAGCCGAGCACACCGATCGGGATGGTGCCGATGATGATGTACCAGCCCATGCGCGCGTCGGGGTCGTTGCGCGGAACCCGGCCCGTGAGGGACAGGAACCAACGCGAGAGCACGCGGGCGATCTTCTTGCGGAAGTACAGCAGCACCGCGAGCTCGGTGCCGATCTGGGTGATGGCGGTGAACGTCGCGCCCGGGTCGGTCTGCGACTGGAGGAACTCGCCCACGATGCGTATGTGGGCGCTGGAGGAGATGGGGAGGAACTCGGTGAGGCCCTGTACGAGCCCCAGGATGATGACCTCGAAGATGTGCATTCGGTCCTTCAGTACGTTCGGATGAGGTCGGCGAGGACTCGTCGACCGAACTCGAGCGCGTCAACGGGAACGCGCTCGTCGACACCGTGGAACATCCCGGTGAAGTCGAGATCGGCGGGGAGTCGCAACGGCGCGAACCCGTAACCGGAGATTCCGAGGCCGGCGAGGGCCTTGTTGTCGGTGCCGCCGCCCATGAGGTACGGCACGACCGGCACGCCGGGGTCGTGACGGTCGAGCTGGGCGACCATCGCGTCGACGAGGTCGCCCGAGAACGGCACCTCGAGACCGATGTCGGTGTGGACGACCTCGATCTCGATGTCCGACCCGACGATGCGACGGATGTCGGCGAGAGCGGCTTCCTCGGTGCCGGGGAGCACGCGCACGTCGATGAGCGCCTCGGCCCGGTCGGGGATCACGTTGTGCTTGTACCCCGCGGTCAGGCCCGTGGGGTTGGTCGTGGTCCGCAGCGTCGAACGGATGAAGCTGGATGCCGCGCCGGTGCGCATGGCGAGGGCGTCGGGGTCGCCCGCGTCGTCACCCGTGATGTCGGCGAGGCCGTTCAGCAGCGCCGCCGTGGTGTCGGTGAGCCGGATGGGCCACTCGGTTCGACCGAGGGCCGCCACCGCTTCCGCCAGCCGGGTGACGGCGTTGTCGGGGTGCAGGCCGCTGCCGTGCCCCGCGCGCCCACGGGCGATGAGCTTGATCCAGATCAGGGCCTTCTCCCCCACCTGCAGGAGGTAGGCGCGACGGTCGCCGACCGCGATCGAGTAACCGCCGACCTCGCTGATCGCCTCGGTCGCGCCCCGGAACCAGTGCGCCCGGTCCTTCACGACCAGGGCGGAGCCCTCGACGCCGCCGTTCTCCTCGTCGGCGAAGAAGGTCACGATGATGTCGCGCTCGGGCTGCTCCCCCGCGCGCAGCACATCGGCGACGGCGGTGAGGATCATGGCATCCATGTCCTTCATGTCGACCGCTCCGCGGCCCCACAGGATGCCGTCGCGGATCTCACCCGCGAACGGATCGACGCTCCAGTCCTCGGCGACGGCGGGGACCACATCGAGGTGACCGTGCAGGATCAGCGCCGGCTTGTCGGGGTTGCGACCGGGCACGCGCGCGTAGACGTTCGTGCGGCGGGCGATCGGCTCGTAGTACTCGGTCGCGAGGCCGAGTCCTTCGAGGTACGCCCCGACGTATTCGGCCGCCTCGCGTTCCCCGTTCGAGCGTCCACCCCCGTAGTTCGAGGTGTCGAACCGGATGAGGTCGGACGCCACACGGGCGACCTCGGGCACGTCGTTCTCGAGCTCGGGCATGCGCACTACGGTACCCGGGCGCGGACCCGCGAACCGTCCTGTGTCGGCGTGCGGCGGGCCCTCGAATGGCTCGATGCCGCCGAGCCGCGCCCGGGGTGCACGCTCGGTTCGAGACGGGGCTCCGGTCGTGGTAATGTCGTTCCTCGTTGCGAAAGTGACAAAACACCCAGATGCGCGGGTGGCGGAATAGGTAGACGCGCTAGCTTGAGGTGCTAGTGCCCGTATTAGGGCGTGGGGGTTCAAGTCCCCCCTCGCGCACAGATGAGAAAGACCCCCGGGTTCGCCCGGGGGTCTTTCTCGTTTCCGAGACGTCTCGCCTGCCGACGGGGTGCGCTGACGGCTCCTCGTAACCGTGACAGCGCAGAAACACCCGCGTGACACGACCCGCCTAGCGTCGGGGCCATGCCCCCTTTCTCGGTCCCCACCATCGACATCTCCGCCTGGGTCGGCAGCGGATCCGACGACGCCCGCGCCGCGGTGGTGGCCGCGGTGGACCACGCGGCGCGCACCGTCGGCTTCATGCAGGTGGTGGGCCACGGCATCCCGGACTCCGTCATCACGGCTCTCGCCGCCGAACTGGACGAGTTCTTCGCGCTCCCCCTCGAGGCCAAGAAGGCGTTCGTGCGGCCCGCGGCCGAGAACCGCGGATACAGCCCGCCCAAGAGCGAATCGCTGAGCTACAGCCTGGGCGTCGATCCGGTCACCCGGATGAACGACTTCTTCGAGGCGTTCAACGTGGGAGCGTCGTGGCGCGACTACCTCGGAACGGGCGCCACGGCGGCAGACTACGCGGAGAACACGTGGCCGGATGCCGTCCCGTCGTTCCGCGGCGCCGTCGAGACGTACTTCGACGAAGCGCGGCGGGTGGCCGGGACGCTCACGCGCATCCTCGCCGCGGCGCTCCGGGTGCGCGCGGACTTCTTCGACACCCTCACCGACCACTCGATCGACGTGCTGCGGATGAACAACTACGCCCTCCCGCCCGGCTCGATCGAGCTCGGGGCGGAGCTGACGGGGATGGGCGAGCACACCGACTTCGGCCTCGTCACGGTGCTCTGGGCCGACCAGGTCGCGGGGCTGCAGGTGCTCGGCCAGGACGGGTCGTGGAACGACGTCTCGCCGGCCGACGGGGCACTGCTGGTCAATCTCGGTGACGTGGCAGCCCGGCTGACGAACGACAAGTGGATGTCGACGCTGCACCGGGTCAAGCCGCCGGTGATCGACGGGACGATCGAGCGCCGACGATCGGCGGCCTTCTTCCACGACGGCAACGCCGACGCGGTCATCGCTCCGCTCCCGCACTTCGTGTCGCGCGAGGCCCCGGCGCTGTACGAGCCGGTGACGGTCCGCGAGCACATCGCCGCGAAACTCGCGGGCTCGCGGGCCGGACGGAAGAACGTCACCGCGGTGCGCGAGGCCGCGCGAGTCGCCGCCAGCCGCGGATAGCCCGGCCGCCGACCCTCCCGCGGTGCGGCGCGAGCCGGGGTGCGGCGCGAGCCGGGGTGCGGCGGGTTCGCGGCGCGGGGCGCAGCACCGTCGACCACG
>NZ_JARHXC010000023.1:0-526 GCF_029222405.1 Microbacterium sp. Kw_RZR3
ACGGTCCACGGGCCCGCGCGACGGCCCGCCGCCCCACCGTGGGAATCACCGGGCCCCTCGATACGTTGTAGACTGTGATGCTCGGGTGCCGCTGATGAAGACGGCGACCGAGGTGGTAATTCAACAGCGTGACAGTGGCCACTCCGAACGGAGTTCCCGGGGCTGATCGGTTTCGACAGCGCCTGCGAACCCGCGAGAAGCGGGCCGAGGATGTGGGGTTATCTCGTAAACGCTCCCTGCAAAACAATAAGTGCCGATGCTAAGCGCACTGACTTCGCCCTCGCTGCGTAAGCGAGCCCGATAGTCCGTCAGACCGTGTGTGACCCCGCCACGGATCCTGGCGTCATTTAGGGGTCTTGCTGCGTGACGGCGTCTGGACGTCACGCGGGACTTTTCCCAGGCTGGGCTTGTCGACTTAGGTGTCTGTGACAAAGGTCGGAGCCGAGCAGAACGTTTTCACAGACTGCGCCCGGAGAAAACGCGGAGACCCAGCGTTGGACGGGGGTTCGATTCCCCCCAGCTCCAC
>NZ_JARHXC010000240.1:0-13405 GCF_029222405.1 Microbacterium sp. Kw_RZR3
GCTGGTTACCGGCGCGGGGCGGCGCGGGAGGAGTGAGGGCGAGCGGCAGCTCGTCCCAGGTGACGCCGTCTGCGGCGATCTCCTCGACGATCGCTCCGTCGTCGAGCACCTCGCGCACCGTGACCCGGCGTGCGCCGTGGATCCACCGCGGACGGGTCTCGAGCGGGAACGGCGCCGGCAGATCGTAGACGGCGAAGGGCTCGGCATCCGGACTCAGGCGCGTACCGGGAACGAGCTCGCCGCGCAGCTCAACCAGGCGGCGCTCGGAGCCGCGCCCCGACTCGGGGATGTGCCAATCTGCCACGACCCGCGATCGTGCGGCGTCGACGACCACGACGTCGCGCGTCTCTTCCCACACCGACACCGGCTCGCGCAGGCGCAGGAAGTGCATCGCCCAGTAGGTCTTCTCTTCGCGCGGGTAGTAGTCGATCGCGGCGGCGGCGAGGCGGAGCGCGGTGGCGTCGGGTTCGGGCGCATCCGCCGCCCACCGCTGCAGGGCCGTCGCGCGCGGCGACGGCTCGTACGACTGCTCGTCGGGCTCTGCTCCGCGCGCGGGCACGGCCCCGGCCTCGCGTGCGCGGTCGACCAGCCAGTCGCGCAGTCGCCGGGTCGACACGCAGTCGTACCGGTTGTAGTCGGCCAGATCGTCGAGCACGCGCTGAGCGGCCTCGGCTTCGCCGTCGGCGGCGAGCGCCCGGGCCTCGACGTACTTCACGATCGAGTCGTCTCCGCGTTGCACGTCGCTCGTGCGGACCTCGTCGCCCATGTACAACGGCTCGAGCTTCTTGATCGAGTACGAGCGGGAGCCGACGCGGAGCGCACGCCGCACCACCGGGTAGAGGTCGACGAAGACGCCGTCGCGCAGGAGGCGGTCGACGTCGGCCTCGCGCACGCCGTAACGCGCGGCCATCGTCAGAAGGTGCGTCGGTTCGTACGGGGCGTAGTGGTAGATGTGCATGCCGGGGTACTGCTGGCGACGCAGAGCCACCATGTCGAGGAAGCGCTCGAGGGCGACACGCTCCTCGGCGAAGGTGTGGGCCCAGATCGCGCCGTAGGTCTCTCTCGTGTCGACCCAGCCGAAGAGGTAGTCGATCCCCCAGTGCTCGCCGACGCCCTCGGTGTACAGCGGATCGCCCTCGAAGTCGAAGAACAGGTCGCCGTGGTCGGGGCGGGGCAGCACGCCGAGGGACTTGGGTGCCACCACCTCGAAGGTGGGGACGGCGTGGGCGGGCGCGTCGTCGGAGGGCACACCGGCGGGGCTGTCGAGCTGCAGCCGCGCTTGGGTGCGCAGCGACGCGAAGGTGTCGGCGCTCATCGAGGGGGGCGCCTCGGATGATCGCGCGAGATCGTCGATCGTCAGGATGCCGCCCGCCCGCAGTCGATCGCGCTGCACCGGCCGCATGCCTGCGACGAGAAGCAGGTCGCGATGAGCGATGACCTCGATCTCGCACGTGGCGCAGCGCCCGCACGCGACGACGTCGAGGTCGCCACGCGCGTCGCCCCACGCGATCACCGGTCCCGCGACCCGGAGGTCGACCCGGCGGTCGGCGATCAGCGAGCGCAACCGCGAGCGACGTAGACCGAAGACGGGCAGGAGATCGTCGACGCGATGCGTGCTCGTCGTTCCGTCACCCAGGAGAAGCTGGACCTCGCCCGACCGCGGCACGCCGAGTCGGTCGAGCTGGTCGACGTAGGCCGCCAGCTGCATGAGCGCGGTGACGCGGGCCCGGCGGGCGAGCTTGGTGTCTTGCACGATCCAGGGACGGGACCCATCGATGCGTGCCTCTTTCTCGCGCACGAGGAAGTCGGCGAACCCCACGAACTCGGCAGTGGCGAACGCGGCCTGGTAGACCACCTCGGCCTCGGGGTCGGCGAGCGCCTCGTCGGTCAGGCGCACGGCCTCGGCGAGCGCTGCGGCGTCAGAGGAGCGGGCCGCGGGGATCTCGCGAACGGCGGCGCCGAAGAGCGCGCGGTAGTCGTCGAGCACGCGGAGCTCGTGAGCGGTGCCCAGGCGCGCGGCCCGCTCGAGAGTCGCGTCTTCGGGATCGTCGACTGCGGCGATGCGCCCGATCTTCGCGTCGATGGCGCGCAGCCACGCGAACTCGCACTCGGCCGCGGCCTTGAGGTCGCTGGCGCTCCAGACGATGCGCGCGTCGCGCTCGATGTACCGCATGCCTCCACGCTAACCGGGACCCCCGACATCGCCGGGTGGCCATCCACAGGCCGACCCCGGTTCGCGATCCGACTGCCCGGTGTCGGAGGGGCCTGCCAGACTGGAGGGGTGATCACCGACCTGCCGTTCGAGAGCGTCTACCGGCACGGCTTCGCGCGCGTCGCCGCGTGCACGATTCCCGTCGCGATCGCCGACCCCCTGATCAACGTCGACGCCGTGCTCGAGTCCGCCCGCGCGTGCGACGCGGAGGGCGTCGCGATCGCCGTCTTCCCCGAGCTGTGCCTCACGGGGTACGCGATCGATGATCTCGTCATGCAGGACCCCCTGCTGGACGCGGTCGAGGCCGGCATCGAGCGTCTGGTCGCGGCATCCGTCGATCTTCTTCCCGTGCTGCTCGTGGGGGCTCCGCTCCGGCACGGCAACCGCCTCTACAACTGCGCCGTCGTCGTCCATCGAGGGCGCGTTCTCGGGGTGGCGCCCAAGGCGCACCTGCCGACCTACCGCGAGTTCTACGAGCACCGCTGGTACGCGCGCGGCGACGACCAGGCGGGTCAGCACATCCTCATCGGTGGCGAGACCGTGCCCTTCGGTCCCGACCTGCTGTTCGACGCCGTCGACGTGCCCGGGCTCACGCTGCACGCCGAGGTCTGCGAAGACGTCTGGGTGCCGATCCCCCCGTCATCGGGTGCGGCCCTGGCCGGTGCGACCGTGCTGGCGAACCTGTCGGGCAGTCCGATCACGATCGGGCGCGCCGACGACCGGAACCTGCTCTCGCAGTCGCAGTCGATGCGATGCCTCGCGGCCTACATCTACGCGGCCGCTGGTCAGGGCGAGTCGACGAACGACGTCTCGTGGGACGGCCAGACGATGATCTACGAGGGCGGGCAGCTCCTCGACACGACCGAGCGCTTCCCCGACGGCCCGCGCCGCAGCGTCGCCGATGTCGATCTCGATCGTCTGCGGCAAGACCGGATCCGCCAGGGCACCTTCGACGACAACCGCCGAACGACGGCGCCGTCCTTCCGCACGGTGCCGTTCGAACTCGCCCCGCCGGCGAGCGACATCGGGCTGCGCCGCGCCCTCGACCGCTTCCCCTTCGTCCCCGACGACCCCGCCCGTCTCGCGCAGGACTGCTACGAGGCGTTCAACATCCAGGTGTCGGGGCTGGTTCAGCGCCTCCAGGCGATCGGCAACCCGAAGCCGGTCCTCGGGGTGAGCGGAGGCCTCGACTCCACCCACGCCCTGCTCGTGATCGCGCGCGCCATGGATCGCATGGGCCGTCCGCGCAGCGACATCCTCACGTACACCCTGCCCGGCTTCGCCACGAGCGAGAGAACGAAGCGCAACGCGATTGCTCTGGCCGAAGCCGTCGGCGCGTCGATCGAGGAGATCGACATCCGGCCCGCGGCATCCGAGATGCTCGTCCGCATGGGTCACCCCTTCGCGGCGGGCGAGCCGGTGCACGACGTGACGTTCGAGAACGTGCAGGCGGGGCTGCGCACCGACTATCTCTTCCGCCTCGCGAACAAGAACGGCGGCATCGTCGTCGGCACGGGCGATCTGTCCGAGATCGCGCTCGGATGGTCGACCTACGGCGTGGGCGACCAGATGAGCCACTATTCGGTGAACCCCGGCGTGCCGAAGACGCTCATCCAGCACGTCATCCGTTGGGTGATCGCCTCGGACGAGCTCAGCGCCGACACCGTCGAGGTGCTGCAGGCGGTGCTCGACACCGAGATCAGCCCCGAGCTCGTGCCCGCCGGCCAAGACGGGCGTATGCAGTCCACCGAGGACCGCATCGGCCCCTACAACCTGCACGATTTCACGCTCTATCACGTGCTGCGGTTCGGCTTCCGCCCGTCCAAGATCGCCTTCCTCGCCGCGCACGCCTGGTCGGATCCGGATGCCGGGGCCTGGCCGCCGGGTTACCCCGAGGATGAAAGACCCTCGTACGACCTCGTCACCGTGGCAAGGTGGCTCGAGGTCTTCCTGCAGCGGTTCTTCGGGTTCGCGCAGTTCAAGCGCACGGCCATCCCCAACGGACCGAAGGTGTCGCCGGCGGGCTCACTGTCACCGCGCGGAGATTGGCGCGCGCCATCGGACGGAAACGCTCGCGTTTGGTTGGCCGACCTGCACGCGGCCGTCCCGGAGGCGTTCGGCGAGGCGACACACAGCTGACGCGGCCGCCCGGCACGCGGGGTTCCGCGCACTCACCAGCCCATCGACCCCGGCACACCCTTGAAGGGACCGGCGAGGTCGCTCGTGACCCAGCCCCCGTAGAAGCCGCCCGGCTGTGGCTCGACGGTCTCGCCGCCCAGGATCACGCGATCCATCGGGCCGGCGTACACCGCCACACGGTCGGCAAGCACCTCGTAACCCGGCATGGGGCTCGGATAGTTCCAGGCCGCACGCGGGGCCACCGCTCCCCCGCCGCCGTGGACGTCGAAGTAGCGGGCGCCACCCTTGAACTCGCAGAACGACGCCCCCTCACCGAGGGTCAGCGCGTCGCCGAACGCGGTGATCGGCAGGTAGTACACCGGCGGGTGACTCGTCTCGAGCACGCGGACGACGTCGTCGGTGTCGGCGATGCGGACACCGCCGAAGTCGATCTGCGCCCTTTTCCGGACGCGCTCGACGCGGGGAGGCCGCGGATAGCCCCAGACGGACTCCTGGCCGGGGCGGACGGGGTCGGGATCGGGGCGTGCCATGCGCTTACGCTACGCCGCGCAGAACGTCCTCGGATCGAGATCTGATCGTGCACTGACTGTCTCAGGAGACACCCAGCTTTTCGCTAGGTTGGAGGGAGGGGGTCGTCGTGAGCGAACAGGAAGTCCGAGAGGGTACGGCGCGATATCGCGTGTACCAGGTGGTCGGCATCGTCGTCGGTGTCCTTTTCATCGCTCTCGGCGTCGTCGCCTTCCTCACGGGCGGGGGGCCCATCATCGCCGCCATCGCCGTCGTCGGAGGTCTCGCCGTGCTCATCGCCTCGATCGTCATGATGGTGCGTTCGTGACCGCGCCCAACGGGCCCAGTGGCGAGAACGCCGACGGCAAGGACCCGAACGGCAAGAAGAAGTACCCCGCCGGAACGGTCGTGATCTGGATCGCCGGAGCCGGCATCGGCCTGTGGTTCTTGATCAGCGGGCTCATCGGCATCCTGTCCGGGGGATCCTGACCCACGCCGACGTCACCACGTCCCAGCGTTCGGGCAAAACTCCCCCGCGCGGAGTGCGGACGAACATGCGACGCGCGCGTCGCGGGAATGCGAGCCGAGACCCGTCGTTGACCCTGAGGTACCACACCACAACGGAAGGGCTCTCATGACGCGCATCGGACGCAGCGACCTCGACATCGTCCCCCTCTCGCTCGGCGGCAACGTCTTCGGATGGACAGCCGACCGCGACACCTCGTTCGCCGTGCTCGACGCCTTCCACGCGGGCGGCGGAAACTTCATCGACACCGCAGACGCCTACAGCGCCTGGGTGCCCGGCAACTCGGGCGGTGAGAGCGAGACCCTCATCGGCGAGTGGCTCGCTTCGCGCAAGCCCGAGAACGTCGTCGTGGCCACGAAGGTCAGCCAGCACCCCGAATTCCGCGGGCTCAGCGCGAAGAACGTCCGCGCCGCCGCGGAAGCGTCGCTGACGCGTCTCGGCGTCGACGCGATCGACCTGTACTACGCGCACTTCGACGACGCCGACACGCCTCTCGAAGAGACCGTCGCGGGCTTCGCCGATCTCGTCTCCGACGGACTCGTGCGATACGTGGCCGTGTCGAACTACACCGCCGAGCGCATCCGCGAGTGGATATCGCTGGCCGAAGCCGGAGGCTTCGACCTCCCCGTCGCCATCCAGCCGCACTACAACCTCGTCCACCGCACCGAGGTGGAGCGCGACATCGTCCCCGTCGCCGAGCAGTACGGCATGTCGCTCGTGCCGTACTACGCCCTCGCGAGCGGCTTCCTCACGGGCAAGTACCGCACTCCGGATGCCGCCGGCGACTCGCCGCGCGCCGAGGGGGCCGCGAAGCTCGCGACGCCCTCGGGCATCGCGCTGATCGACGCCCTCGACGAGATCGGTCAGGCGCACGGCGCCTCGATCGCCACGACCGCTCTCGCGTGGCTGCGCGCTCAGCCCACCGTGGCCGCCCCCATCGCGAGCGCGTCGAAGGTCGAACAGGTCGCCGATCTGCTCGCCAGCACCTCGCTCGAGCTCAGCGCCGACGAGATCGCGCGTCTGTCGCAGGCCTCGGAGGCCGCGCAGAGCTGACTCGTCCCGTGGCCCCGAGTCGCGCTCGGGGCCACGGCGCTCACTCAGCGCCGCGCGTTCTGTGACGAGCGGAGGAGCAGGGGCCGAGGGAGGGCGGATGCCGAGGCTCGATCCTCCGCTCATCCCACGCCCTCCGCTCGCCCCGAGGCGTTCCGTGCCCGAGCGCCCGGGACGTGCGGGCCCGCACCATCGGGGACAATGAGAGGGTGAAGCTTCTCGTCGCCGCCCACGCGTCCGAACTCGTCGCCTTCGAGGACGACATCCCCGGTTTCCGGCGTCTGCTGACCGGCGTCGGGAAGATCCCCGCGGCCTACGCGCTCACGCGCGCGCTTTGCGAGGGCGAGTACGACGAGATCGTCGTCGTCGGCACCGCCGGGGCGATCGACGACGAGATCGAGGGCGGAATCTACGACATCGCCGCGGCGATCCAGCACGACGTGAAGGGGCTCGACGGCACGTTCGGCGAGCACGTGTCGCTGCCGACCCGGGTCGACACCGGCCACGAGGGGCGGATCATCGCCACCGGCGACCACTTCGTCGACGACCCCGACGCGGTTCGGCTGATCCGAGGCCTCGGCGCCGGTCTCGTCGACATGGAGACGTACGCGCTCATCTGGGTCGCCCAGCAGTTCGACGTGCCGATCAGCATCCTGCGCGCCGTCTCCGACCGCGCGCAGGACGGAGCGACCGAACTGTGGGACGTCGTCGTTGAGCGGTGCAGCCACGAGCTGCGCGCGGAGTTCCGCGAGCGCTACGGGGTCTGAGAGCCCGAGCGCGCCCGACCCGCGAGGTCAGCGACGCCCACGAGGAGGGCGAGCGCGAGGAAGATCCCGACGGTGATCATGCCCGACGCGTAGGCGTCGTGGTACACCACGACGGTGTCGACATCGGCCTGCTCGCGGTAGATCGTGGCGTAGAAGAGCGCGAGGGCGATGGCCGTGCCCACCGCCGTGCCGATGCGCTGGCCGAGCTGCCCGACCGACCCCGCCACCCCGCCGCTCGACACCGGGATGTCGGCCAGCATGAGCGTCTGGTTGGGCGAGATCACGAGACCGCCCGCAAAGCCGCCGACCACCATGACTCCCGCCATCGCCCACGGGGTCCACTCGGGCGGGGTGAACAGCGCAACCAGGACGAGACCACCGGCGGTGGCGACCATGCCGACGATCCCCCAGACGACGAGCGGGCGGCCGAGGCGCGTGACGAGGTTGCCGCCGATCCACGAGCTCCACGCCGACGCGACGGCAAAGCCGATCGTGACCATGCCGGCGAACACGGGTTCGAGTCCGAGCCCGCCCTGCAGGAAGAGCGTGCCCAGCAGGAACATCGCCGGAATGGCCGAGAAGTACGCGGTCGAGATGAGCACGCCGTTGCGGTACGACGACAGCGAGAAGATCGAGAACGGCATGAGCGGCGTGCGTCCGAGGTCGGCGTAGCGGCGCTCCCAGAACACGAAGATCGCGGCGAAGACGACGGATGCCACGAGGAACCACCACCGGCGGGGATCGTCGTCGGGCGAGCCCGTGGTGAACAGGAAGGGCCACATCAGCGCGAGGATCGTGAGCGCGAAGAGAAGCACGCCCACGGGGTCGAGGTCGAGCCGACGGCGCGACTTGGTCCGGGTGTTCGGCAGGAGCCACGCGGCAAGAACGATGACGATCGCGACAAGGGGGATGTTGATCCAGAAGATCAATCGCCATCCGTCGGTATCGCCGCCGAGAGCGATCAGCAGCCCTCCGAGGGTGGGCCCGAACGCGGTGGCGATGCCCACGGTCGCACCGAAGAGCCCGAACGCCCGACCGCGCTCCTTGCCCTGAAAGAGCTGCTGCACGAGACCCAGCACCTGGGGCATCTGGATGCCGGCCGCCACGCCCTGCAGGAGGCGTGCCACGAGCAGCACGGTGGTGTTGGGGGCGAGCGCGCAGACGAGGCTCGTGACGAGGAAGAGCGACAGCCCGACGAGGAACAGCACGCGCCGGGAGCGCAGATCACCCAGACGCCCCGCCGGCACGAGCACGAGGCCGAACGTGAGGATGTAACCCGACACGACGAGCTGCAGCTCGGTGGGTCCCGCGTTCAAGGCGGACTCGATGGACGGGAGAGCGACGTTGACCTTCGTGAGGTCGAGGATGGTGAGCGCGGCGACCGAGACCGCGACCCAGTAGGCGCGCCACCGGTGCTTCGGAGACAGCACGATGTCGCGTGTGGGGGGATGAGCGGCGTTCGACGAGGGTGCGTGATCAGGCATCGAGGCCGACGCTACTCCTGACGTCGGACACCGCGGGTGGGCTTGCGCGAAACGGGCGGCACGGAGACCGGGATCGCGACGCGCGCCGGGTTGCGTGGCGGGCTCGCGTCGAGGGTAAACCGCACGAAGAGCGACGATGCGCCGCCGGCGGGGCTCTCTCGGTGTGTCGGCGTCAGTCGACGTCGCGGCGAGCGAACACAGCGCGCAGGACGAAGAAGACGATGACGGCCACCACCGCGACAGCGACGACGCGGAACACGAAGGTGATGAGCGAGAACACGACGTTCACGATGATCCACGCGATGATGACGGCAGCGACGACACCGAGGACGGTCCACAGGGTGCTCTTACGCATGTCTCCAGCCTAGGCGGACGACGAGGGAGACGCTCTCACGCGATCTGCAGCGCGGAATCCTGCGTGATCACGCTCGGCCCCCTCGGTGTGGCGACGACGCGCAGCTGCGCCGGCAGTTGGTCTTTCATCGACGCCACGTGACTGATGACGCCGACCGTCCGCCCGCCCTGGCGGAGCTCGTCAAGGGTGCGCATCGCGAGGTCGAGAGTCTCGTCGTCGAGCGATCCGAACCCCTCGTCGATGAACAGCGTGTCGAGTCGGATGCCGCCCGCTCGCGCCGTCACGACCTCGGCGAGGCCGAGGGCCAGGGAGAGCGACGTGAGGAACGTCTCTCCCCCGGAGAGCGACTGCGGGGGTCGGCACTGGCCGGTGAACGCGTCCATCACCTCGAGACCGAGACCGCTGGCAGCTCCTCGAGCCGCGAGCGCGTCGGTGTGCTGAAGGCGGTAGCGCCCGGACGACATCTGCTCGAGGCGGAGGTTCGCGGCCACCACGATCTCTTCGAGCTCGGCGGCGAGCACGAACGTCTCGAGCGTCATCCGCCGGGTGTTGGGCGCGCGCCCCGCGAGGGTGTCGGCGAGACGCGCGACGACAGCGTGTTCGTCGGCCAGCGTCGCGACCGCCGAGTGCCCCGCGTCGGCGCGGTGGGCGAGACCGCGCAGGCGGTCGGCGAGTGCCAGAGCCGAGGCGTGTGCGGCGGCGGCCCGCTGCACGTCTTCGCGGGCGGCGGCGACCGCCGCGCTGAGCGGGGCGATGTCGACGGGTTCGTCAGCGGCGTCGACGAGGAGCAGCTCCAGGTCGAGCAGCCGCTGGCGGGCGGACGCGACGGCGGCATCGTGCGCGGCGATCGTCTCGTCGAGTCGGCGCCGTTCCGGAGCCGGACGGAGGGCGGCCATGACGGCGTCGACGGTGTCGAACGGACTTTCGGCCACGAGGCGGCGCAGAGCCTCGGCGGCCTCCCGATGGGCCGCTGTCGCGGTCGCGACCTCGGCGCGGACGGTCGTCAGCGCTCGCACGGCGGTGCGGCGAGCGGTCAGGTCGGCCTGACGCGCCACGACCGTGGGGAACGCGCCGCGCGCGGCCTCGACCTCATCGCGGAGCGAGTCGGCCCTCTGGATCGCCAGAGCCGCCTCTTGACGAACGGCAGCGAGGTCGGCGGCGAGCTTGTCGAGGCGGCCGGCGATCGCGGCATCGAGATCGGTCGCACGGGTCCGCTCGGCTTGCACGCGCGCGTACTCGGCTTCGTCGGACCGCGCCGTGATGAGCGCCTGCTCCGCGTCCTCGAGGCGGGAGGACAGGGCTTCCACGCTCTCTCCACCGGCCCGAGCCGCGGCCAGGGCATAGTCGTCCCGGGCGATCCGGGCCGCGTCGGACGCGAGACGGTCTTCTTCGATCGCGGTGTTCTTGCGCGTCTCTGCCGCGGCCAGCTGCTCGTCGGTGACCGGGACGTCGTCGCCGGTCGCGGGGTGCGGGTGCTCGCGCGAACCGCACACCGCGCACGGCTCTCCGTCGACCAGCTCGTGGGCGAGCTCGGCGGCGGCGCCGGCGAGGCGGCGGCGTAACAGCGCCGTCCACGTGTCCGTCGCGTTACGCATGTCCTCCCCGCGCACCAACGCCGCCATGTCGGCCTGCTCCCGATGAGCGAGCAGTCGTTCGGCTTCTCGCGCCGCGTCGAGGCGAGACCGCGTCTCGGCGCACCGCGACTCCGCGGCCTCGCGATGAGCTGTCGCCCCCGCCAGCTCGGCGAGCCGATCGTCGAGCGCCTTCAGGAGCCCCGGAACGTCGGCGCGCCCCTCCACGAGGGTGTCCCGCTCGGTCTCGAGGCTCGCGATCCGGGTCGCGGCGCGGACCCGATCGCCGTCGGCCTCGGCCAGGGCGGTCTCGGCGGCGAGTGCCGCCTCCCCGCGGGCCAGCAACCCTGTGAGCTCGTCATCGCGACGCGTGAGGGCATCCGCATCGAGGCCCGACTCTTCACCGACGGCCTCCGCCCGAGCGACCGCCGTCGCGAGACGTTCTTCTGCCGCCGCGAGGTCAGCCGTCGTCCGCTTCTCGGCGTCGAGGGCTGCGCGCAGGGCTTCGGCCTCGCCGGCGGCCTCCGCCTCGGCACGAGCCGCGGCGACGCGCTCCGTCTCGGCCTCGAGCGCCGCGAGCTGCTCGCGGACCCGAAGTCGGTCGAGCTGGCGATCGCGCAGGGTGCGCGCCTCGCGCTCGGCCGCGAGAGCACTGTCGAGCAGCAGGTCGGCGGCATCGCGCTCACGCTCACGCGTCTCGACGCGGTAGTCGGCTCGTTCGACGGCCCGGACGACGTGCGCCAAGCGCTCGCTCACCGAAGGCGGCCCAACGGGCGGCGGCGGGGCGGGCGGGTGAGCGAGGGCCTCCGGAATCGTCGCCTCGCTCCCACCGGGCTCCTCACCCGCTCGCTCGTCGCCCGCCGAGAGCGGACCCGGCGACACCGCGAGATCGGCCTCGAGCTCGCCCGCGAGGCGCTCCGCCTCGTCGAGAAGGGTCGAGACCTCGACCCCCTCGGCGGCGAGGCGCTCCTGAGAGCGCTTGCGCCTCTCGTCGAGCTGCGCGGCGTAGTCCTCGAAGGACCGCGTTCCGAAGAGGGTGCGCAGCAGGCTGAGCCGTTCGTCGTTCTTGGCGAGGAGGAACCGCGCGAAGCGGTTCTGCGCCAGGAGGATCACCTGCAGGAACTGCTGCTGGCTGAGGCCGAGGATCTCGTCGAGCCGAGTGCCGACATCGACCGGACGCGCGGCGACCCCCTCCCATCCCTCGGTGGTGCGTACCTCGAGCAGTGCGCGGTGCGGCTCTTTCGTCGTGCCACCGCCCCGACGCTTGGGCCGCTCGAACTCCGGCGACCGCGTCACCCGCCAGCGCTCGCCCTCGGCGCTGAACTCCAGCGTCACTCGGGTGGGGTCGTCGGGCGTGCAATGGTCGCTGCGCAAGCGGCGCTCGGCGCCGTCGTAGCGCGGCACACCGCCGTACAGCGCGTAACAGACACCGTCGAGCACACTCGACTTCCCGGCACCGGTGCGCCCGGTGATGAGGAAGATGCCGTCGTCGGCGAAGGCGTCGAAGTCGACGACTTGCGTGTCGAGGAAGGGGCCGAACCCCTCGAGCTCGAGGCGGTGAAGCTTCATGACCGGGCCTCCGACAGCGCGCGCGCGTCGAGAACCTCGCGGATGAGCTCACGCTCCGCCTCGGACGCGCCCTCGCCCTCGCGGACGTGGACGAGGAACGCGTCGATGACCTCGGCGTCGTCACGCGCTGCGCGCACCCGCTGGGCGTACCCGATCCCCTCGTCGGGCCGCGTCGCCGCCGGCGCATGGACCACGGTGGCGCACCAGGGGAACCGTGCCTGCAAGCGCCGCATCGGGTCGGGCTGCGGTGTGCTGTCGGTGTATTCGGCGCGCACCCAGTGCTCGTCGTTCCCGTCGAAGGCGGGATCGGTCAGCAGGTCGTCGAGCGGCCCGCGGAGCGTCACCAGCGGGCGCGGCACGGGCAGGCCGATCCAGCTCACGGACGAGAGTCCCTCGGCGTCGAGCTCGACGAGCCACGACCCCCGCGGCTTCCCCGCTTCGCCGAAGCTGTAGTGCAGCGGCGCGCCCGCGTAGCGCACGTGATCGGAGAGCTGCTGACGGCCGTGGATGTGGCCGAGGGCGACGTAGTCGGGCCCGTCGAACGCGGGGAGCGGAACGACGTCGAGCCCGCCCTGACGGATCTCTCGCTCGACCCCCGGCGTGGATTCGACGCCCGCGGCGAAGCAGTGTGCCGCGACCACCGATCGCCCGCCCCGCTCGGCGAGATCGGCACGCACGAGGTCGAGGGCGTGCTGCATCGTCTGGGCCTGGCTTCGCAGCTCGACCCCCTCCCACGCGTGGCGCACGATCGCCGGTTCGAGATACGGGATGCCGTAGACGTGGACGGGACCGTGCTCGTCGTGCACCGTCACCGGAACGCCGACCGAGAGCGGGTCGGTCACGACCGAGATCTCGGGACGCAGGAGAGCGGACTGGAACCCCAGCCGAGCCGCGGAATCGTGGTTGCCGCTGGTGACCACGACGCGGGCACCGGCATCGGCGAGCGCCCCGAGCGTGCGCGAGAGCAGCGGATAGCAGGCCGCGGCGGGTGTGGCGGAGTCGAAGACGTCGCCTGCGACGATGACGAGGTCGACCTCGTGCTCGCGCACCTGCGCGACGAGGGCGTCGAGCACGCCGGAGAGCGCATCGAGAGTCGAATGCCCGTGGAAGGAGCGCCCGATGTGCCAGTCGGAGGTGTGCAGGATCCGCATGCAGACACGGTACGTCGACCCTCCGACATCGGCTCGCAGCAAACGCCCCGACCGCGGAATCACGGGGCCGACGG
>NZ_JARHXC010000241.1:0-1729 GCF_029222405.1 Microbacterium sp. Kw_RZR3
GCTGTGCGGCACGGCTCGCGGCTTGCACTCCCTAGGGGCGAGTGCCAGAATGAGTTAGCACTCGCTTTCGTCGAGTGCCAAAATCTGGAAGTCACCCGTCCGGGAGGGACGACACACTTATGGCAAAGATCATCGCTTTCGACGAGGAGGCCCGCCGCGGCCTCGAGCGCGGCCTCAACACGCTGGCCGACGCCGTCAAGGTGACGCTCGGCCCCCGCGGTCGCAACGTCGTGCTCGAGAAGAAGTGGGGCGCTCCCACGATCACGAACGACGGCGTCTCGATCGCCAAGGAGATCGAGCTCGACGACCCGTACGAGAAGATCGGCGCTGAGCTGGTCAAGGAGGTCGCCAAGAAGACCGACGACGTCGCGGGTGACGGCACCACCACCGCTACCGTCCTCGCTCAGGCGCTCGTTCGCGAGGGCCTGCGCAACGTCGCCGCCGGCGCCGACCCCATCTCGCTCAAGAAGGGCATCGAGAAGGCCGTCAAGGCCGTCACCGACGAGCTTCTCGCCTCGGCGAAGGAGGTCGAGTCGAAGGAGCAGATCGCCGCGACCGCCTCCATCTCGGCCGCCGACCCCGCGATCGGCGAGCTCATCGCCGAGGCCATCGACAAGGTGGGCAAGGAAGGCGTCGTCACCGTCGAGGAGTCGAACACCTTCGGCACCGAGCTCGAGCTCACCGAGGGCATGCGCTTCGACAAGGGCTACATCAACCCCTACTTCGTCACCGACCCCGAGCGTCAGGAGGCGGTCTTCGAAGACCCGTACATCCTGATCGCGAACCAGAAGATCTCGAACATCAAGGACCTTCTGCCCATCGTCGACAAGGTGATCCAGGAGGGCAAGGAGCTCCTCATCATCGCCGAGGACGTCGAGGGCGAAGCTCTCGCGACGCTCGTGCTCAACAAGATCCGCGGCATCTTCAAGTCGGCGGCCGTCAAGGCCCCCGGCTTCGGCGACCGTCGCAAGGCGCAGCTCCAGGACATCGCGATCCTCACCGGCGGCCAGGTCATCACCGAAGAGGTGGGCCTCAAGCTCGAGAACGCGACCGTCGACCTGCTCGGCCGTGCCCGCAAGGTCATCATCACCAAGGACGAGACCACGATCGTCGAGGGTGCCGGTGAGTCGGAGCTGATCGAGGGTCGCGTGACCCAGATCCGCCGCGAGATCGAGAACACCGACAGCGACTACGACCGTGAGAAGCTCCAGGAGCGCCTCGCGAAGCTCGCCGGTGGCGTCGCCGTCATCAAGGCCGGCGCGGCCACGGAGGTCGAGCTCAAGGAGCGCAAGCACCGCATCGAAGACGCCGTCCGCAACGCGAAGGCCGCCGTCGAAGAGGGCGTCGTCGCCGGTGGTGGCGTCGCGCTCATCCAGGCGGGCAAGACGGCGTTCGCGTCGCTCGAGCTCTCGGGTGACGAGGCCACCGGTGCGAACATCGTCAAGGTCGCCATCGAGGCCCCGCTCAAGCAGATCGCGCTGAACGCCGGTCTCGAGCCCGGTGTCGTCGCGAACAAGGTCGCGGAGCTCGAGGTCGGTCACGGCCTCAACGCCGCAACCGGCGAGTACGGCGACCTCTTCGCGCAGGGCATCATCGACCCCGCCAAGGTCACGCGCTCCGCGCTGCAGAACGCCGCGTCGATCGCCGGTCTGTTCCTCACGACCGAGGCCGTCGTCGCCGACAAGCCCGAGAAGGTCGCCGCTCCCGCGGGCGACCCGACGGGTGGCAT
>NZ_JARHXC010000242.1:0-3282 GCF_029222405.1 Microbacterium sp. Kw_RZR3
GCTTCAGACCTGGGCGCGGACCGGCAGCGTCGGGATGAGGGCGTCGAGGTAGTCGGCCGTGTCCTCCCAGCCGTGGACCGCGTGGCAGGCGACGCCCATGGCGAGCACGGGGTAGTCGTTGCCGTCTGGGTCGAGGCGGTCGCCGACGAAGAGCATGTCGTCGAGGGGGATGCCGGTCGCATCGGCCAGCTGGCGCATGCCGTAGGCCTTGTCGATGCCGCGGTGGGTGATGTCGACCGAGGTCGATCCGCCGGAGCGGACCTCGAGGTCGGGGATGCGGGCCGCGACGGCCTCGCGAAGGCTGTTCTTCTTCTCCCCGGTCGGGTCCCACGCCATCTTCGCGTCGAGCGGCGCGCTCTGACCGAGAGCCGAGAAGGTGATCTGAGAGCCGCGGTCCTCGAGGATCTCGCCCCACGGTTCGGCTTCCCAGAGGCCGAGACGCTCGGCCTCCTCGCGGACGGCGGACAGCGCCCGGGTCTTCTCGTCTTCGGTGAGGGAGTGGGCGTAGACGGTCTGGATGCCGTCGGCGTCGAGGCGGTAGTACTGGGTTCCGCACGTGGGCATGAGGTGGAGATGCTCGAGGAGGGACGCATCCGTCTGCGGCAATCTCTCGACCACCTGGGACCGGAACTGCTGCAGTTGGCCGCCGGAGATGATCGCGACCTCCACGCGTTCCGCGAGAGCGAGCAACAGGTCGCCGATACGGGGATCGATCGCGGTCTTGGACGGGGCGAGCGTGTCGTCGAGGTCGAAGGCGACGAGACGGGGCGTGGTGTCGGGCACGGTGCTCCTGAGCGGTAGGTGGCCGCACCGAGGGTGGCGGCACGGTCGGCGTTCGCCGGACGCGGGCGACCGCGCGGCTTCAGCCGATTCTATGCGGGTCACGGCGACCGCATCGAGGTGGCCGTCGCGTCCGTCGTCGCCTCGTGAACCGCGGTGCGCGGAGCGGGGATCGCAGGCCTCATCCCCGGTTCATTCTTGTGGAATTCGCGGCCTTTCGCGCAAGCAATACGCCGGCCATTGAAATCGATGCGATGCATTGGGCAAAGGTGAATTGAAAATGAGATTTTCCTCATCATCGGCCAAAATACGAAAGATCCTCACAAGCAATGCTCAGCTCATCGTAGGGTTGCCGTCGACGCTGTGAGGTGGGTGGGGGCCCGAACGCGATCCCCGACCGTTTCGCGCGTCGTTCCACCGACACACACGAGATGAGACGATGACAAGAAACATGAAGCGCACGGGGTGGGTCGCTGCGTCCGCCGCTCTCGCGCTCACTGCGACCGGCCTTCTGGCCCCCGCGGTGGCCTTCGCCGGTGACAATCAGTCGATCGCACCCACGGCGGGTCCTGAGTTCGACTCGACCGCTCGCGAGCTGCTCAGCAGCGGCGACCAGGTCCAGGCTGTCGCCAAGGACGGCGAGGGCAACGTGGTCGTGTTCACCACCGCTGACGAGTCGAACCTGGAGGGCGAGGCCAAGTCCTTCGTCCAGACCAAGTCGAACGTCAAGGTCCAGCACATCGACAGCGAGTTCTCGGCTCTGGCCGAGAACGACGTCGTGGGTGGCGCCGGGTACCTGGGTTACGAGTCGTCCGACCCATCCAACGGCGGCTACTGCTCGGTCGGGTTCAGCGGCTGGACCCCGAAGGGCGACCCCGCGGTCATCTCCGCCGGTCACTGCGCCGTCGACGGCGTCATCGACCGCAGCATCCTGACCGTCCCCAGCACCGACCCCGCCGGCGGTGGCAACACCTCTGAGGAAATGGCGCCGCTCGGCTCGCTGTCGTTCTGGCAGTTCGGTGGCTCCGACAACTCGCAGGGTTCGGAAGGCGACGTCAACTCGGTCGACATCTCGACCATCGACGTGACCAACGATGACCTCGACCTTCTTCCGAAGGTCACCGACTGGAAGACGGCTTCGTCGGAAGACCTCGCTGCGTCGACCATCGACGTGCGCGCCGTGGGCTCGGCCCAGGTCGGCCAGGCCGCCTCGAAGTCGGGTCGCACCACCGGTTTCACCACCGGTACCGTCGACGCGGTCGAGGGCTGGTCGCGCATCGGCAAGCCCGACGGAACGTTCCGCTGGGTCTACGGCTTCGCCGTCGTCAGCGACCAGCGCGTCGGTGCCCCCGGCGACTCGGGTGGCGCTGTCATCCAGGGCAACACCGCCGTCGGTCTCGTCTCCGGTGGTACGGAGTCCGGCACCTGGATGTGGGCCGCTGACCTCCAGCAGGGTCTCGCCCAGACCGGTGGCTACACCGTCGCCATCAAGATCGACGACCCCGCTCTGACCTCGCCCGCCAACGGCGGCACGGTCGGCGTCGGCGCTCCCATCACGGGTACTGCCCCGGCCGGCACCACGCTGAAGGTCACGCCCGCTTCGGGTGACACGTTCGACGTGCCCGTCGACGGCAACGGGAACTGGACGTTCAACGCGCCCGACAAGCTCGGCACGTTCGCCTTCTCGATGACCGCGGTCAACGGCTACAACAAGTCGTCGAAGGTCGACGCCTCCGTCGAGGTCAAGGCTGAGGCGCCGGTCATCACGACGCCCGCCAACGGCTCCACCGTCGAGACCGAGGTCACCGCGATCTCGGGCACCGGCCTCGCCGGCGCCACGGTCACGGTCGAGGGCGATGTCGACGGCACCGCCAAGGTCGCCGCTGACGGCACCTGGTCGGTCGAGGCCGACCTCGGCTACGGCAACTACACCGTGACCGCCTCGCAGGCACGTGACGGCCAGACCTCGGCTGAGGCGACCTCGTCGTTCACCGTTGCTCCCGCCGCTCCCACCATCACGGGTATCCAGGACGGTGCCACCTACAGCGGTGACGCCATCCCGACCTCCGTCTCGGGCACCGGTGTGAATGGGGCCGTCGTGTCGGTCACCGTCAACGACGCCAAGGTGGGTCAGGCTACGGTCAAGGACGGCAAGTGGTCCGTCGCGCTGAAGAACGCTCTCGGTGAGGGCGCCTACACGGTCGTCGCCACCCAGACGATCGACAGCGTTTCGAGCTCCGCTTCGGTGAGCTTCGCGGTGGCGGCTGCTCCGGCGCCGACCCCCTCGCCGACCGCGACCCCCGGCCCCGCCGGTGGGGGTAACGGCGGCGGCAAGCTGCCCGTCACCGGTATGGGTGACCCGGCTCCGCTGGCCTGGGGTGCCGTTGCGCTCCTGCTCGGTGGAGTCGGTGCTCTCGGCTACCGTCGCCTGCGTCGCGTCGAGCGCTAAGCACGACTGAGTGAAAGCACCCCGGTGCTCCTTTGCGGAGCACCGGGGTGCTT
>NZ_JARHXC010000243.1:0-19315 GCF_029222405.1 Microbacterium sp. Kw_RZR3
GCTTCTGTGCGGCGCGCTTCGTGCGCGTGAAGATGACGGCCTTCTCGCGCCCCTCGGACTGCAGGATGCGGGCGATGACCTCGTCCTTGTCGAGCGAGTGCGCGCGGTACACGAGGTGCTTGATGTTCGCTTGCGTGAGGCCCTCGTCGGGGTCGTTGGCGCGCATGTGGATGGGGTTCGACATGAAGCGGCGGGCGAGCGCCACGATCGGACCCGGCATGGTGGCCGAGAAGAGCTGCGTGTGACGCACGGCCGGAACCTTGGAGAAGATCTTCTCGATGTCCGCGAGGAAGCCGAGGTCGAGCATCTTGTCGGCCTCGTCGAGGACGACCTCGGTCGCGTGCGAGAGGTCGAGCAGGCGCTGGTTGGCGAGGTCGATGAGGCGGCCCGGGGTGCCGACGACGATCTGCGCGCCGGCCTTGAGCTGGTCGATCTGGCCCTCGTACGCCTTGCCGCCGTAGATCGCCACGACGCTGGTGGGGCGGTTCGAGGTGAGCATGTCCATGTCTTCGTAGACCTGGACGGCCAGCTCACGCGTCGGGACCACGATCAGCGCCTTGACACCGGGCTCGGGGTTCGGCCCGAGGCGCTGGACGACCGGGATGCCGAACCCGAACGTCTTGCCCGTACCGGTCTTGGCCTGACCGATGATGTCCTGGCCGGGGAGGCCGAGGGGGATCGTCTGCTCCTGGATCGGGAAGGCCTCGGTGATGCCTTTGGATGCCAGGGCATCGACGATGTCCTGATCGACGCCGAGGTCGGCGAATGTCGTCATGAGCGTGCCTGTTCCGGCGGTGAGAAACCGCCTGGGGAGTCGGATCCACGCCCTCCACTCGTCCACAGGCGCGGGGCCCCGATCCATCGCCGGGGCGTGTCCACTCTACCCAACAGTGTTTCGCACGCCCCCGACGCCTAGGCTGTAGGCGTGTTCGAGTGGTTCCGTCGTCGTCAGCGCCCGGTCGGTCGAACGCTGCAATTGCGCTCGCGCGGAGACCTCGGCGAGGCCCTGCGCGTCGATTTCGCGGAGCTCGCTCCCGAGATCGAGACCTTCCTCGGACAGGCCGCGTACCTGCAGCTCGGGTTCTTCGAGACGCTCAGCGAACTCATCGCGCTCACGCCGGAGCTCGCCGAGAAGGAGTCGCTCTCGCGTGCGGCCGGAGCGGCACTGATCAAGCATCAGGAGCTCGTGGGGCTGATCCGCGAGCGGGGAGCCGACCCGACGCAGCTCATGCTGCCGTTCCGCGAGTCGCTCGACGCCTTCCGGCGCAACACCCACGGGGTGCGTCCGCAGGAGACGATGCTCTCGGTCCACATCACGGCCGGCATGCTCGACGACTTCTACCTCGCGCTGTCGTCGAGCTACGGCGACACCGGCCGCCGCGTCGCGCGCATCCTGCAGGCGGACGACGACCGGCAGGCCATCGTGGACATTCTCGGTGCGGCGATCGAGAGCGACGAAGAGTGGCGCTGGCTGCTCGCGCTCTGGGGGCGGCGCCTGGTGGGGGACACCTTGCTCGTCGCGCGGGCGGCGCTGCGGCATCCGCGACTCGACCGGGCCGAAGAAGCGAAGGTCGAACCCGTGTTCACCGAGCTCATGGGCGCCCACGCGCGACGAATGGATGCCATGGGCCTGGCGGCCTGAGGCGGGGAGATCCGGCTTCGGTCGACGTTTCGAGAAGACGCCTGCGACGCCGAGTCAGATGCCCAGGCGGGCGCGATCGGCGTCGTCGCGCCGAAGGCGGATGCGAGACACCAACGGCACGAGCACGACGGTCGTCAGCACGGGTGCCGCGATCGCGGCGAGCCACAGGATCGGTGACTCGACGGTGAGCCCCGCCCATGTGAGCGCGGTCCACGTCACACCCGATGCCGCCGCACCCGCGAGGGGCGCCAGGGCGACACCCCGCACGTCGCGGTGCGGCAGCGCGAAGTGGACGCCGAGGCCGACGACCGCTCCGATGATCAGGCCGAGGAGGATCTGCATGCGGCGGGTGTCAGGCGACGAAGCCCACGCGGCGGGACTCTTCGGTGCCCAGCTCGACGAAAGCGAGGTTCGCGGTCGGCACGATGTAGGAGTTGCCCTTGACATCGGTGAACGTCACGTGGCTCGCGGAGCTGTCGAGGGCGGAAGCGACCGACGACTTCACGACATCGGAGCTCTCGTTGGTCTCGAAGCTCAGTTCGCGGCCGGTGTTGGTGATGCCGATGCGGATCTCCACGATGCGTCCTTTCCACCCGGGTCGCGGTCGGCCCGGCGTGCTCTTCGACTCTAGGGCAGCCCTCCGACACGGAGCCGCGCCCGAGGCGTCGCTTCGCGGATGGCGAACGCGCGGTCGTGAAGGCGCAGGGTGCGGGCGCACGACCCGGTACGGAGCGTGGGGGAAGGTCGATGTCGGAAGCCCCGGCTAGCGTGGAAGACATGCTCGATCGCGACACCTCGCCGCCCGTCCTCGACCGGGATCAGCGTGAGGTCGTCGAATGGGACGCCGGACGGAGCGGGGTCGTCGTCGGCGCGCCCGGGTCGGGTAAGACCTCGACGCTCGTCGCGCGCGTGCGGCACCTGGTGGAGTCCGGGGTGGATCCGGACCACATCCTCGTCTTGACACCGACACGGCCCGCAGCGACGGCGCTGCGTGACCCCCTCGCCCTCGCGGTAGGGCGAGCGACTTCGGGAGCGCTGGCGCGCTCGCTGGCCTCGTTCGCGTTCCAGCTGGTGCGCGGAGCAGAGGTGCGCCGGGGCGATGAGCCGCCGCAGTTGCTGACCGGCGGAGACGAAGACCAGATCGTGAAAGACCTGCTCGACGGCGACGCCGCAGACGAGGCCGAGGGCTTCTCGCGCTGGCCGGACTGGCTCGGCCCCGCGATCCGGGCGACCCGCGGCTTCCGCGGCGACCTCCGTGCTTTCCTCGCGGAGTGCACCAATCTCGGTCTCAGCCCCGACGACCTGTCGGCCCTGGCCGCGCATCACGACGTGGAGGTGTGGGAGTCGTTGGCCTCGTTCACGCGTGAGTATCGCCATGTCCGGCGACGGATGCGCGGTGCGCACCGGGACGCCGCGGATCTCGCGCGCGAAGCCGTCGGCATCCTGAGCGAGGCGGTGCGCGATCGCGAGATGCTGGGACGGTTCGCGGCGCTCCGCTGCATCCTCGTGGACGATGCGCAAGAGCTCACCAGCGGCGGGGTCGACCTCCTGCGGGCGTGCCGTGCCCTCGGGATCGGCGTGGTCGCGTTCGGCGATCCCGACGTCGGTTCGGGAGCGTTCCGCGGCGCGACGCCCGAGAACTTCGCGCGGCTCACCCGGGAGCTGGGAGACCTCGCGACGCTCGGAACGGTGCACAGGGGGACCCCCGAGCAGGTCGATCTCGTGCGCACGGTGGCCGCACGCATCGGTGCGGCGGGCATTGTGGCCCACAGACGCGCCCCCGAGGGTGCCGCACCGACCGGGTCCGTCCGCACGTTCCTCCTGCGGTCGCCGGCCGAAGAGGCCGACGCCATCGCCCGCCTGCTCCGCGAACGCCACGTGCTCGATGGAGTGCCGTGGGCGGCATGCGCCGTGATCGCCCACGATTCGCGGCAGGTCGCGGCCCTCGAAGCCGAACTCGCCGCTCGAGAGGTGCCGGCACGGTCGAGCGGCCCGGGCGTCGCTCTCGGCGCCCAGCGGCCCGTACGCGATCTCGTCGCACTCGTCGAGCTGGGTGCGGCGGACCCCCTCGACTGGTCGCCGGAGTCGATCGGCGATGCGCTGCTCGGGACCTTCGGCGGCTTCGACCCCATCGAACTCCGTCGACTGCGCACCGAACTCCGGCACCGGGAGCTGCAGGAGGGCGGTACCCGCTCGGCGGGCGAGGTTCTCGCGTCGGGCCTTCGGCATCCCCTCGAGTTCGCGTCGATCGACTCGCGAGAGGCGCGCCGGGCGGCCCGGCTCGCGGAGACGCTCGCGGTCCTGCGGAGACAGTCGGCGGAGCACGCGACGGCGCACGAGCTGCTGTGGACGGCGTGGGAGCGCAGTGGGCTCGCGCGCTCGTGGCGCGAGACGGCGCGCGGGCAGGGGCCGCTCGCGGAGCAGGCGGATCGCGACCTGGACGCGGTGGTGGCGCTGTTCCAAGCGGCGAAACGCTTCACCGAACGCGAACCCGACGGAGAAGCGGCCGTCTTCCTCCGGGCGATCCTCGACAGCGACGTCGCCGAAGACCGCATCGAGCAGCCCGCGGTGATCGACGCCGTGCGCGTCCTCACGCCCGCGGCCGCCGCGGGAACCGCGTTCGACACCGTGATCGTCGCCGGCGTGCAGGACGGGATCTGGCCGAACACGCGCTTGCGTGGCGGATTGCTGGAGACGTGGCGTCTCGCCGACGCGGTGCAGTTCCCCGACCTGCCCGCGGCGGGCATGCTCGACCGCCGTCGGTCGGCGATGCACGACGAACTGCGGCTGTTCGTCCGCGCGATCTCCCGCGCCGGGACCCAGCTCATCGTGACCGCCGTCGACGACGACGACACCGGGCCGAGCGTGTTGTTCGAGATGCTGCCCACGCCGGAGCCGGCATCCGCGATCCCCGAGCATCCGCTGTCGCTGCGGGGACTCGTCGCCCGGCACCGTCGGGCGCTGACCGTGCCTCGCGTCCCGGCCGCGGAACGTCGCCATGCCGCCGGTCAGCTCGCGCTGCTCGCCGCCGCCGATGTCGCGGGGGCCGCGCCGGAACAGTGGTACGGCGTCGCCGCGCCCACCTCGACGGCACCCCTGCGAGACCTCACGCGCGAAGACGTGCGCGTTTCGCCCTCGCGGCTGCACACGCTCGAAGAGTGCGAGCTGAACTGGGTGATCGCCGACCTCGGCGGTGACCGCAGCGGCACGACGGCGGGCATCGGCACGATCATCCACGCGGCCCTCGAGACGGCGGCATCCACGTCCGAGGACGATCTCTGGGCGGTGGTCGAGGAGCGGTGGGGAGAGCTGGTCTTCGATGCCGCCTGGCGGGAGCGCGCCGAGCGGACGCGCGCACGCGACCTCGTCAGGCGCCTTGCGACGTATCTTCGTCGCTTCGACGATGCCGGGGGTCGGCTCATCGGCGCGGAGCGCCACTTCGAGGTTCCGATTCCGATCGACGATGCGGGTGTACACGGTGCGGTGGTCAGTGGCGATATCGACCGTGTCGAGGTGTCAGCGTCCGGACAGGTGGTGATCGTCGACCTCAAGACGGGGAAGAACGAACCGCAGACGGATGCCAAGGTCGCCGACAACCCGCAGCTGGCGGCGTACCAGTTGGCGTTCGCCTCGGGGGCGATCGAGAACACCGGAGGTCTGACGCCCGGAGGTGCGAAACTCCTCGTCCTGCGACCCAGTGCGGTCACGAAGGACTACGCCGAGCCGCTTCAGCCGCCATTCGACGACCAGGCGCGCACCGCGTTCGTCGAGCGGGTGCAGAGGGCGGTCGGCGTGATGAGGGGCGGAACGTTCGCCGCTCCCTACGAGGTCCACTGCCGCGATGAATTCTCGTACGGACTCTGCCGCATCCACACGGTGTCGGCGGTGAGCGCCTCGTGAGCCCGACACTCTCCGCAGCGACGATCGCCGCGGCGCTGGGTCAGTTTCCGCCCACGCCCGAGCAGACCGCCGTCATCGAATCGCCGTTGGCCCCGGCGCTCGTCGTGGCCGGAGCGGGAAGCGGAAAGACCGAGACGATGGCGGGGCGCGTCGTCTGGCTGGTCGCCAACGGCATCGTCCGTCGTGACGAAGTGCTCGGCCTGACCTTCACGCGCAAGGCGGCGGGCGAACTGGCCGAACGCATCCAACGGCGCCTCCAGAGGCTCTCGGAGTTCGAGACGCGCGGTCTTCTGCCCCTGCTGCCGCACCTGCATGCCGCCGGGCGCCTCGCGGTCTTCGCCGAGCTCGCCTCTCGGGACGGAGCGCGGGGCGACGCGGCGCGACGCGAGGTCCTCGATGCCCTCGCCGACGAGTTCGCGGCACCCGCCACGGGCGACGGCGACGGCGACCAGCTGCTGCACCGTCCGACCGTCTCGACCTACAACAGCTTCGCCGATTCTCTCGTTCGCGAGCACGGGCTGCGGATCGGGCGCGACGCCGAGTCCGCGATCCTCTCCGAGTCCGCGGCGTGGCTTCTGATGCGACGAGTGGTCTTCATGTCCGACGACCCGCGACTCGAGGAGCGGCAGGAGTCGCCCCGCACCGTGATCGACGCCGCGCTACGCATCGCGCGCGACGGAGTGGACAACCTCGTCGACCTCGAACGCCTCGCCGCCTTCCCCGATGAGTTCGGCCGTATCGTCGAGAGACCCTCCACTTCGGCGCGCGTCACCGTCTACAAAGACGTCGCCGACGCGGCCGCGCGCGTGTCCGCCCTCGGTCTGCTCGCGACCCTCGCCGCGGACTACGACCGAGAGAAGACCCGGCTGGGTGTCATGGACTTCGCCGATCAGGTGGCCGGTGCGCTGCGGATCGTCCGAGAGCACCCCGCCGTCGTGTCCGAACTGCGGTCGCGTTACCGCGTCGTTCTCCTCGACGAGTACCAGGACACCTCGGTCGTCCAGACAGATCTGCTCTCGACCCTCTTCGCGGGCACGGGCGTGATGGCCGTCGGCGACCCCCATCAGGCGATCTATGCGTGGCGTGGCGCGAGCGCCGGCAACCTGGGCGGATTCCCCGCCGCGTTCTCTCCGGACGGGGGATGCCGGCACTTCTCGCTGCTGACCAGTTGGCGCAACAGCGCGCGCGTCCTCGACGTCGCCAACGCCGTCCTCGCTCCGCTCGCGGACCGATCGCCCATCGCGGTCGAGGCGCTCCGTGCGCGCCCGGGTGCGCCGGACGGCCTGGTCGAACTCGTCTTCGAGAACGATCTCGACACCGAGGCGGATCGCGTCGCGTCGTGGTTCGCCGGCGTGCGCGCTGCCCGACAGGCTCAGAATCTGGGCACGACCGGAGCAATCCTGTTCCGCAGCAAGAAGCACATGGTGCGATTCGGCGACGCGCTCGGACGCCGTGGCATCCCGCACCGGATCCTCGGGCTCGGCGGCCTGCTGACGACGCCCGAGGTCGTCGACGTCGTGTCCGCCCTGCGCGTGATCAGCGACCCCGAGGCGGGTTCCGCGCTGATCCGCCTGTTGTCCGGACCGCGGTGGGCGGTGGGCCTGGCGGACCTGCGTGCGCTCGCCCAGCTCGCGCGGCGTCTCGCCACGCACGACGTCGCTCTGCGTCCGCTCGAGCGCGATGTCGTCGAGCGGCTGCGAGCCACGCCCGGTGGAGACAGCGCATCTCTCGTCGATGCGCTCGACTTCATCGCCCGGCAGAGTGACGATCACGGTTGGCTCTCCGACATCACGCCCGAAGGGCGGTCGCGTCTGCGCGAGGCCGGGGCGGTCTTCGCGGGCCTGCGGCGAAGCATCGGCGCCCCCATTCCCGAAATCATCCGCTTGATCGAAGCCGAACTCCGTCTCGACATCGAGCTCGCCGCCAACGAATCGCGCGGACCCGCGCGCATCGCCTCGGCGCAGTTGCGCGCGTTCGTCGACGAGATCCGCGGGTTCCTCGCCGCCGACGAGTCCGGTTCGGTGACGAGCCTCTTGGCCTGGCTCGACCACGCCGAACAGGCGGACGAGTTCGCGCCGCGCACCGAGCCGCCCGAAGACGACGTGGTCCAGCTCCTGACCATCCACGGGTCCAAGGGGCTGGAGTGGGATGCCGTCGCGGTCGTGCGTCTGGTCACGGACGAGCTTCCCTCGCTGCCGCGCGACACCAAGGGGTGGTTGGGGTTCGGCATCCTGCCCTCCGACTTCCGCGGCGATGCGGCGTGGCTGCCCGTTCTCGGGTGGAGGGGTGCCGAAACACAACAGGAGCTGAAGGCGGCCATCGACGACCTCGTCGCGGCGAATCGCGCGCGTCAGCTCGACGAGGACCGTCGTCTGGCCTACGTCGCCTTCACTCGCGCGCGCGATCACCTGCTGCTGTCGGGGTCCACGTGGTCGGGCACGAAGAAGCCGCGCCGGCCGAGCGTGTTCCTCGACGAGGCCGCGGAGGCCCTGGAGCTCGATCTCTCGGTGGACGACGCGGGAGAAGACCCGTACGACGGGGAGCGGCGCCTGCTTCACTGGCCGCTCGACCCCCTCGGGTCTCGGCGCACGGCCGTGACGGCCGCGGCTGCGGACGTCGCAGCAGCGCGTAGCGCGGCGCCGGCAGAGCCGGATGCGGACCTCGCCCTGCTCCTCGCCGAGCGCGCCGCGCGCTTGCAGCCGCTCCACGCCCCGGCGCCGACGCGTATCCCGGCGTCGCGATTCAAGGACTTCGTCGCCGACTACGGCGCGGCCGTCGACGAGGTCCGACGGCCGATGCCCGAGCGTCCGTACCGGCAGACGCGTCTCGGAACGCTGTTTCACGCCTGGGTCGAGCAGCGCTCAGGACTCGTGGGTGCCGGCCTCGGCCTGGACGACGGAGCCCTGTGGGATGACGACGAGTTCGGAGCGTCCGCCGCCGATGCGGCGGAACTTGCGCGGTTGCGCGAGTGTTTCGAACGGTCCGAGTGGGCGACCCTGCAGCCCCTCGAGGTCGAGACGGAGATCGATTTCGTCACGCGGCGCCTCGACGGCCGCGAACACGTCGTGATCTGCAAGCTCGACGCGGTCTACCGACGCGGCGACCGCTACGAGATCGTCGACTGGAAGACGGGGAAGCCGCCGGCGACGGCCGAGGACCGGCGGTCCCGTATGGTCCAGCTCGAGCTCTATCGGGAGGCGTACCACGCGAAGCACGGTATTCCACTCGATGCCATCGACGTCGTGCTGTTCTACGTCGGAGACGAGCTGGTCCTCCGCGGGTGATCTGCGCGCGGTGCGCTCAGACGTCGTCCCCCGTCACGCCCCAGCGACGCAGGGCCGCGCGGCTCGCCCGCGCGGCGTCTTCCTCGTCGTCGTGTGCCACGGCGTCGTCCGCGGCGGCGGCGTCAGCGCCGTCAGCAGCCGCGGCGTCGCCGCGAACGTCGAGTCCAGGGGCGTCCTTGGTCGAAGACTCGGCGTCCGACCGGTCAGTGCGCCACGGCGCGTCGGTCCACCCGTCGAGGTCGATCGGCGCGGTCGGACCGGGTTCCTCGCTGAGGGCCGGGGGCAGATCCACGGCGTCGGACGGGGCCGTCGCCCGGGGGAAGTCATCGTCTGCCAGAGCGGCGGCGAGACCGGCGGCCGCCGCCTCGCGGTCCCGCTCCGCGGAGAGGTAGAGCGAGAGGGCCTCGGGATCGTACGCGTCGGTCTGCATCGACGTGTCGACGCCCCCGATCACCGCCGGGGGGACCTTCTCGACGAGGGCGAGCGCGTCGTCGATGTCCGTGCGCGAGTCGGCCACGATGTGGTCGCCGCGGACGCCCTCGACCAACGACTCCAGGAGGGCGACGGCGTCCGACACGACCGCCGCGTCGCCGGCGTCGTACCCGTGGACGAGCCAGCGCGCGAACTCGAGCTCGGCGTACAGGCGCGCTCTCTCACGAAGAAGGGCGTCGGGGGACCGGTCACCGGCGGCCGTGTAGCCGGCGAAGACATCGTCGGCGGCGAGGGGGGCGGATGCCAGCCACCGCAGGTCGATGGCGGGATCGCCGACGCTCAGCCCCGACCACTCGAGCACGCCGGTCACGTGCGGAATCTCGTCGTCGTCGTCTTCCAGCAGCACGGAGGAGCTCGTCCCACCCCCCAGGACCACGGCCGATTCGAAGCGCCACAGCTCGTCTTCGCGGAGCGCCTGCCGCCATCGCAGCATGAGACCGTCGGGAACGCGGTCCGTGCCGTCGGCGCGGTCGAGCAGGCGGGCCGTGTCGTCGCGTACCTGCTCGGGGGAGCGGACCGGAAGGCCGTCGGTGCGGACGATCGAAACGGGGAGCGCGTGAACGGCCGCGAACGCGCCGCCGATGGCCGGAGCGTAACCAGGACCCTTGGGCAGGTGCGCGGGGTCGATGCGATAGCCCTCGAGGTGGGTCGTGACGAGGACGCGGTCGATGCCGGATCCGTTCTCGCCGAGCACTTCGGGAACGGCGAAGGGGAGGAGGGCCCGCACCCCGGGGGTCAGCGCGTGCAGCGCGCGAGACTCGGCGGCGAGGTCCGACGCGAACTCCTCCGCGGAGGGGCGGCGCACGACAGCGGTCCGTCCGTCGTCGAGGTGGACGAGCGCGGCGTCGAAGCGGCCCGCGGCGTTCTCGGTGAGCGCTCCGACGCGCGTCACGCCGATCCGGGGGAGGGCCGCCGTCACCGACGCGGCTAGAGTGAGGGGCGAGCGGGCCATGCACCCAGGGTAGGTCGCGTGCTCGCTCCTTCCCCTTGCGCCACGCCCTTGAGAGAGGTGTTCGATGCCGCTGCCCGTTCCGGTGCCGCCCGATTCCCCGTCTCCCGCTCGATGGCCGGGCGGCGCGCTCGACAGGCGCGGAGACGAGCGCACCGCCGAGGATCTGCTGTCGCGCGAGCGCTCGGCATCCGGAACCCGTGTCCTGGCCGTGCGGGCAGACGCGTCGCCCGTCGACGACGGGCGTCTGGCGCTGCTCCGCACCGATGAGGTCGGGCAGGCGATCGAGTGGGCCTTTCTGGGGCGCGACGGGAACGATGACGCCCTCCTTCTCGCCGTCATCGATGACGACGACGACCTGCACCTCTCCCCGTCCGTCGAGTGGGGCAGACTCCGCAGCGTCGGGGGCGATCTGCCCGCGGACGAGTCGGAGATCTTCGCCACCGCGGTCGCCCTCGCCGGGTGGCTGCGCGACGCGCCGTTCTGCCCGGCGTGCGGAACGCGCACCGAGCTTCGTCATGCCGGGTGGTCGCGTCACTGTCCTCGCTGCGGACGGGAACACTTCCCGCGCACCGACCCCGCGGTGATCGTGCTGCTCTCGTCGGCGACCGATCCCGACCGGATCCTCCTCGGCGCGAATGCCGCGTGGGGCGGGGGTCGATACTCGTGTTTCGCCGGGTTCGCGGAAGCCGGTGAGTCACTGGAGGACGCGGTCGCGCGCGAGATCCTCGAGGAGGCCGGAGTACGCCTGCAGGACGTGCAGTACCGCGGCTCGCAGGTGTGGCCGTACCCGCGTTCGCTCATGCTCGGCTTCCGTGCCCGCATCCTCGACGACACCGAGGTCCGCGCCGACGGCGAGGAGATCGTCGAGGTCCGCTGGTTCGATCGGGAGCAGATCGGGGCGGCGCTGAGGGGGGAGGATGCCGTGCAGTTGCCCGGAACCTCTTCCATCGCCCGTCGGTTGATCGAGGACTGGTACGGGGGCGCCGCGTGACCTCCGACGCGCTCGACGGACTCGACGAGCACCAGCTGGAGGCGGCACGCGCGCTGCGCGGGCCCGTCTGCGTCCTGGCTGGGGCGGGCACGGGAAAGACCCGCGTGATCACGCGCCGCATCGCGCACGGTGTCGACACGGGTGCTTATTCGCCGCAGCGAGTGATGGCCGTCACCTTCACGGCGAAGGCCGCCGGGGAGATGCGCGGACGACTGCGCGCCCTGGGGGTCAACGGGGTGTCCGCTCGCACCTTCCACGCCGCCGCTCTCGCTCAGGTGAACTACTTCTGGCCGACGCTGGCCGCCGATCAGGCACCGTCGATCATCGACAACAAGGTGCGCATGCTCGCTCACGCCGCGGACGGCATCGGGCTCGCGCCCGACACCGCGACCCTGCGCGATGTGGCCGCTCAGATCGAGTGGCGCAAAGTGACGATGCGATCCATCGAGCAGTACGCCGCGGCGCGTCCCGATGGGGTCGGACGACTGCGCGTGGAGCAGGTCGTCGACCTTCAGCGGGCGTACGAGAAGTTGAAGGACGAGCGCCGGCAGATGGACTTCGAGGACGTCCTCCTCACCTGCGCCGGCATGATCGAGGCGGAACCCCGTGTCGCCGCGGCGGTTCACGAGCAGTATCGACACTTCACCGTCGATGAGTTCCAGGACGTCTCGCCCCTGCAGAACCGTCTGCTCGAACTCTGGCTCGGCGATCGACGTGATCTGTGCGTCGTCGGTGACGCGAGCCAGACGATCTACTCCTTCACCGGGGCCGACGCCCGCTACCTCCTCGAGTTCGACCGGACGTACGACGACGCTCGTGTCGTCCGGCTCGAGCGCAACTACCGCTCCACCGGCGCGGTGCTCGCGGTGGCGAACGACCTCATGCGCGGCCGTGCCGGTGCGCTCGAGCTCGTCGCGGCGCACGAGGGCGACGCCCCTGTCCCCGCGGTGTTCGCGTATGAGGATGACGAAGCCGAGGCCGCCGGGATCGCCGCCGAGGTGGCCGGGATCATCGCCGCCGGTGCCGATCCCGACAGCATCGCGATCCTCTATCGCTCGCACGCGCAGTCCGCGGTCGTCTTGAACGCTCTTTCGTCTCGTGGAATCGCGGCCACGGTGCTCGGCGGCCGCAAGTTCTTCGACATGCCGGAGGTGCGGCAGGCGTTGATGGCTCTGCGCGCCGCTTCCGTCGCTCCCGTGGAGACGGGCTTCCTGACGACGGTCCGCGACGTCCTGCGCGGGGTCGGGCTGACGGACGATCCGCCGCAGGCGGGTGGGGCGCTCCGCGACGGCTGGGAGGCCCGCGCGGCGCTGCTACGTCTCGCGGAGGAAGCGGCTCCCGGCACCGACCTGCGTTCGTTCACCGATGATCTGCAGGCGAGGGCGCGCGACCAGCACGAGCCCGCGACACGCACCGTCACCCTTTCGACCCTCCACGCGGCGAAGGGACTCGAATGGGAGCACGTCTTCCTCATCGGCGTGAGCGAGGGCCTTCTCCCCATTTCGTACGCCACCACGTTCGAAGCCGTCGACGAGGAGCGTCGTCTCGCGTACGTCGGTGTCACGAGAGCGGCGCGATCGCTGACGGTGAGCTGGGCTCGAGGTCGTGGCCGGGCGGATCGGGAGCCGTCGCGTTTCCTTCGAGAGATCGGCACCGGCAGTCTGCGCTCGGCCGATGGTCTTCCCAGACACGCCGGAGCGAGTCGACGCGCAGGCGCAGCGAGCGGGACGGGACGGCAGGCCGCGCGCTGAGCAGGTGCCGAGCGGCGCGTCCTGCCTCCGCGGCCAGAGCGACATCGGCGGTCGCGCACGGGCGGGCGAGCAGTTGCGCCGCGAGAAGCGGCCATGACCCGTCGAGGCGCTGTGCCGTGGCATCCAGACACGACAAGCACGCCGTGCGTCCGGGGTGGACGACGGGACCGATGGTCGCGCTGGCTCCGTCGAGAACCAGGGGCAGGTGCACGACACCCTCGCGGAGGAGGGCTGATGCCCGGCGAGGATCCACGCGATGCGCCGCGAGGAGCACGACGCGCGAGCCGGCCGCGACCGGCGCCGTGTCGGCGCCCGCCCACGCGACCAGCCGGCTCCGCGCCGGTAGGGCGGCGAGCACCGCGCGGACGGCGGCCGGGGGCAGGTCGTCGGCGGTCTGCACCACGAACGTCCCGGGGCGTCGGGAGCGCACGAGCGCGGGGGAGAGCGTCGTGAGCAGCGCATCGGCGTCGGCGTCCGCGTTCGGTGCGCGATGCAGGCGAGCGAGTGCGCGGAGTTCGCTGCGCGTCGTCCCCGCCTCGAGCGCGTCGATCGCGCGTTCCACCCACGGCGCCGAGTACTCCACGCGAGCGCGGGCGGGCGCGCCGAACTGCACGGTGCCGTCGGAGCGGAAGAGCGGGGGAGCGGCCTGGTCGAGTCGGATCATCCACCGATGATCTCGGGCTCTCCCGCGCCGCGCCCGCTTGTCCACACGCCGCAGCAGTGCGGCGGCTGCTGGGGAGGAGGAGTCAGACCGGACGCTGGTCGCCCGGTGTCCCCTCGTCGCCGTCGGACTCCTCTCGGCCCGGAGCGCCGTCACGGTCCTGATCGGCGAGGTCCTCCTCCGCCAGCAACTGGGCGAGCGCGTCGTCCATGGCATCCGTCGGGGCGGCTTCACCGCGCGACGTGGCGACGACCCGTTCCACGAGGCGTGCCGGATCGTCGATGTCCTCCGCCGACGGCATGAGGTCGGGGTAGTCCCAGAGGGCGTCGCGGCCGGCCACCCCGACCGCGTCGGTGACGGCACGCCACATCGCGGCGGCCTCGCGCATACGGCGCGGACGCAGTTCCAGCCCGACGAGCGAACCGAGAGCCTGCTCGGCAGGACCGCCCACCGCGCGGCGACGTCGCACCGCCTCGGCGATACGCGCCGCGGCAGGGAGGCGGGACGTCGCGTCCTCCGTGACGACGTCGACCCAGCCCTCGATCGTGGCGAGCAGATTCTCGAGGCGCGTCAGCGCCGCGGTCTGCTCCTCCGAGCGCGCCGGCAGCAGGGCACCGCTCTCCAACGCGCTGCGGAGTTCCTCGGGCTGCGAGGGGTCGAACCGCGACGCGAGGTCTTCGAGAGCGTCGGTGTCGACGCGGATACCGTGCGCGAAATCGCGCACCTGAGAGATGACGTGCAGTCGCAGCCAGCGCGCGTGCCGGAAGAGACGTGCGTGGGCGAGTTCGCGCGTCGCGAGGTACAGCGCGAGCTGGTCGTCGGGGATCTCGAGATCGCGGCCGAAATCGGCGAAATTCTGCGGCAGGATCGCGGCTTCGCCGTCGGGCATGACCGGGATGCCGACATCTCCGCCGCCGACGACCTCGGTGGAGAGTCGACCCACGACGTGCCCGAGCTGTGTCGCGAACAATGAGCCGCCGACCGTGCGCATCAAGCGGCCCGCGCCCGCGATCATCTCCTGCATGTCGTCGGGTGCCTGCTGACCGAGGGCGTCGGTCAGTGCGTCGGCGATACTCGTCGCCACCGGCTCGGCGAGCTCTTGCCAGACGGGAAGCGTCGCGCTGACCCACGCGCCGCGGGTGACGGCGCGCGCGGGCTGCGAGAGCTCGGCGATGTTCGTGGCCTCGCCGAGCCAGAGGTTCGCGAGGGCGAAAGCCTGAGACAGGTCGCTGCTCTGACCCGCGGTGACGCCCAGACCGTCCTGATTGGCGATGTGCAGCGCCTGGCGTTCGGCCAGGCTCCAGTCCACACCCTCCTGCGTGCCCGCGAACGCGCCCTGCAGCTGGCTCATCACGGCCTGCAGCATCGCGGGGTCGATCTGCATGCCCGACAGCCGGGAGAGCTGTTCGGGATCGATGCCGGTCATGTCGCCCGACATCAGGCGACGCATGAGCTCCTGGAACTCTTCTTCAGGGTTCCGGTCGTCGTCTGCCACTTCTTCGCCTCTCAGCCAGGTCAAGGGGAACGGGATCTACGCTAGTCGCACGTTTCCTCGCTCTCCCCGGCTCGGCTCCACGCCGCTTACGCCGCGCGCGAACGATCCCCGGTAAAGGTAGGACCCGTGACCCTGTTCGACGAGAACGTCTCCGTCGTGCCCGCTCCCGCACGCCGACGGTCGCGCACGACCCTGTTCGGGTTGTGGTCCCTCGCCGTCGCGGTCGTGGTGCTCTTCGTCCTGACGTTCCTGCCGACGGCGTACGTGATCCAACAGCCGGGGCCGGTGCTCGACACGCTCGGAACGTCGAAGAACGCCGACGGCGTCGACGTGCCGCTCATCACGGTGCCGGACGAGAAGGGCGACCCGACGACGGGCCAGCTCGATCTGCTCACCGTCCAGGTCAACGGAAACCGCGAGCGTCGGCCCTCCTGGATCGAACTGGCGGCCGCCTGGTTCGACCCCTCCCGCGCGGTCATCCCGATCGACCGAATCTTCCCCGAGGGGCAGACGACCGAGCAGCGCAACACCGAGAACGCCGCGCTGATGACCGACTCGCAGCTCGAGGCCTCCGCGGCCGCGCTGCGCCAACTCGGCTACGACGTCCCCCAGCGCATCGTGGTGGGGAGCGTCACCGGTGATGGTGCCGCCTCGGGCCTCCTCGAGGCCGGCGACGTGATCGAGTCGGTCGACGGAGCCGCCACCCCGACGGCGGACGACGTCAAGGCCGCCATCCAGGCCGCGGGAGGTCAGCCCGTGACCTTCGGGGTCGACCGGGACGGCACTCAGACGACCGTGACCGTCACCCCGCGCCAGGGCGAGGTCAACGGGCAGCAGCAGTGGCTCGTCGGTATCGTGCTCGCCATCGGCTTCGATCTCCCCGTCGACGTCAAGATCCAGCTCAACGACATCGGCGGCCCGAGCGCGGGCATGATGTTCGCCCTCGGCATCATCGACAAGATGTCGCCCGGCGACCTCACCGGCGGACAGCACATCGCCGGCACCGGCACGATCGACGAGCAGGGTCAGGTCGGTGCGATCGGCGGCATCCGTCAGAAGCTCTACGGGGCTCGGGATGCCGGTGCCACCTGGTTCCTCGCCCCGTCGGCCAACTGCAACGAGGTCGTGGGCCACGTGCCGAACGGCATCCGGGTGTTCTCGGTGTCGACCCTCTCGGACTCCCTGAAGGTGCTGGAGACGATTCGCGAAGGCGGCGACCTCGACGCTCTGCCGACCTGCGAGGCGGGCAACAGCACGGGATCGTAGTATCCACGGCTCACCCACAGTGGTCGCGCCTAGGATGAGGTGGTGACCACGACCTCAGCGCCGAACCAGGCCACGCCGCCGAACCGCTCCCGACGAATCATCTCGATCAGCTTGGCGATCATCGCCGCGCTGGTCGTCGCCTTCTTCGTGTTCGCGAACCTCTACGCCGACTGGATGTGGTTCGCGCAGCTCGGGTTCACGACCGTGCTGACCACGCAGTGGATCGCGCGGGCCGTGATGTTCGCCGTCGGATTCGTCGCGATGGCCGTCCCGGTGTGGGCGGCGATCCAGCTGGCGTACCGGCTGCGTCCCGTCTACGCGCGGCTGAGTTCTCAGCTCGATCGCTACCAAGAGGTCGTCGAGCCCCTGCGGCGCCTGGCGATGTGGGGAATCCCGATCTTCTTCGGCTTCTTCGCCGGCTTCGCGGCATCCGCACAGTGGGAGACGACCTGGCTGTGGGCGAACGGGGTGCAGACCGCAGTGACCGACCCGCAGTTCGGTCTCGACACCGGGTTCTACATGTTCGCGATGCCGTTCTACACGGCGGTCCTGGGCTTCGCGTCCGCCGTCGCCCTCGTCTCTCTCCTCCTCACCGCCGTGGTGTCCTACCTCTACGGATCCGTTCGGGTGGGCCAGCGCGAGCTGCGCATCTCGAAGGCCGCGCGCATCCAGCTGGCTGTGCTCGCCGGCCTCTACCTGCTCCTCCAGGGCGCCAGCCTTTGGCTCGACCGCTACCGCACGCTCATCCAGCCCGACGACCGCATCACGGGTCCGGGTTATGTCGGTGCCAACGCGGTGATCCCCGGCCAGACGATCCTCGCGATCGCCGCGGTGATCGTGGCTCTCGCCTTCTTCGTCACCGCGTTCATCGGCCGGTGGCGCTACCCCCTGATCGCGACGGCGCTGCTCGTCGTCTCGGCGATCGTCGTCGGGGCCGCGATCCCGTGGGCGGTGAACACGTTCCAGGTGCGCCCGAACCAGCTGTCGCTCGAGAGCCAGTACTACCAGCGCAACCTCGACAGCACGAAGACCGCGTACGGCATCGACAAGGTCGAGAAAGAGAACTTCGAGGCAACGACGACCGCTCAGGCCGGTCAGCTGCGCAACGACGCGGCATCCACCGCCCAGCTGCGCATCATGGACCCGGCCATCATCGGCCCCACCGTCCGCCAGCTCGAGCAGTACCGCTCGTACTACCAGTTCGCGGAGCCGCTCGACGTCGACCGCTACCAGATCAACGGGCAGAGCCAGGATGCCGTCGTGTCGCTCCGAGAGCTGAACACGAGTCAGCTCGGCGACGCCAACTCGTGGCAGAACTCCACCCTCGTGTACACGCACGGGTACGGCATGGTGGCCGCGGCGGGAAACGAGCGCACGGCCGACGGTGACCCCGTCTTCCTCGAACGCGCCATCCCGGGAACGGGCTTCCTCACGGACCTGAACTACGAGCCCCGCGTTTACTTCGGTGAGCAGTCGCCGCAGTACTCGATCGTCGGCGGGCCCGAGGGGGGCGAAGACATCGAGCTCGACTACCCGCTCGGCGCCGACGGAGGCACCGAGACGCGCACGACGTTCCGCGGGAACGGCGGTCCGAGCGTCGGCAACGTCTTCAACCGCCTCATCTACGCGCTGAAGTTCCAGTCGGAGCAGATCCTCTTCTCGGACTACGTCAACGCAGACTCGCAGATCCTCTACGACCGCAACCCCAAGGAGCGCGTGCAGAAGGTCGCGCCCTACCTGACGCTCGACAGCGACCCCTACCCGACCGTCGTCGACGGGCGCATCAAGTGGGTCGTCGACGGGTACACGACGAGCGCGAACTACCCGTACTCGACCGGTGTGTCGCTCTCTCGGGCGATCGCCGACTCGAACAACCCGGCTCCGACGTACGCACTGGATGACATCAACTACATCCGCAACTCGGTCAAGGCGACGGTCGACGCGTACGACGGCAGTGTGACGCTCTATGCGTGGGACGACCAGGACCCGGTCCTGCAGACCTGGCAGAAGATCTACCCGTCGACTCTCCAGCCCTGGAGCGAGATGTCGGCCGACCTCATGAGCCACGTCCGCTACCCGACCGACCTCATGAAGGTGCAGCGGTCGATGCTCGGCGTGTACCACGTCGACGACGCCCGGTCCTTCTTCCAGCAGGACAACCGGTGGGCGACGCCGAACGACCCGCAGAACGCGAACGAGCTCCAGCCGCCGTACTACCTGACGATGAAGATGCCGAGTCAGGATGCGCCGTCGTACTCGATGTTCACGAGCTTCATCCCGGCGTCCCAGGGCGGTCAGGCGCGGAACGTGCTGACGGGCTACCTCGCGGTCGATTCCAACGCCGGTGACGAAAAGGGCACGAAACGCGACGACTACGGGCGATTGCGCATGCTCGTGATCGACGCGGCGACGACGGTGCCCGGCCCCGGCCAGGTGCAGAACACCTTCGACTCGGATACGAACGTGTCGTCGCAGATCAACATCCTCCAGCAGGGGCAGTCGCAGGTGCTCAACGGCAACCTGCTGACGCTCCCCGTGGGCGGTGGTCTGCTGTACGTGCAGCCCGTGTTCGTGCAGTCGTCCGGTGACACGAAGCTGCCGCAGCTCCGCCGCGTCCTGGTCGCCTTCGGTGACAAGATCGCGTTCGAGAACACGCTGAGCGAGGCGCTCGACGCCCTCTTCGGCGGAGACTCGGGAGCCGACACGGGAGACGAGTCGGTGACCCCGACGGATCAGGCGGAGAACCCCACTCCGTCGACCCCGTCCGCCCCGGCCGGCGACTACGCCGCGGCGCTGCAGGAAGCGCGCGACGCGCTGACGGCGCGCCAGCAGGCGCTCTCGAGCGGAGACCTCTCGGCCTTCGCCACGCAGGACGCGCGAC